>JASLGC010000292.1 GCA_030150335.1 Flavobacterium sp. | reverse complement strand
GCAAAGTCATACTTTACTGGGTCTATCGGGTCTAAATCACGTAAGGCATTATCAAGTTCTAATAACGCTTTTGCATCATTTTGTTTTCTTGTAAGTATACCTAATTTTCTTGCCATATTTCCAGAGTGGACATCTAATGGGCAAGATAGTTCACTTGTGCTAATCGACTTCCATATTCCAAAATCTACTCCAGCATTATCTTCTCTAACCATCCAACGGAGGTACATATTAATTCGCTTTGCTGCGGAGCCTTTCATTGGGTCTGATATATGTTTTTCAGTACGTGAAGGGTGTTCTATTTCAAAGAACATTTGCTTGAATTTGGAGATCCTTTGCTGTAAAGTTAGTTCATCTGTGGCAAAAACTGCTTCAAGTCCACCATGGTTTGTATATATGTGTTTTAATGACTTTACAAATGTCATAAAGTCAACCCCATTGAAGGTTCTATGTACAAAGTCGTGTAGATTTTCTAAGTTATCTTCTGTGTGATTCAACACAAAATCATAAGGTGAATTCCCCATTAGGTCCATCATCTTATGAGCATTTTTTATAATCATTTTTCTGTTTCCCCAAGCGATTGTAGCACTTAGAAAACCAGCAATTTCTATATCTTCTTTTAAAGAGTATAAATGGGGTATTTGTACAGGGTCATCCGTTATAAACGTTGGATTATTGTATACTAATACCTTTTCATCTAAAAACTCTTTAAGCTCAGCTTTAGTCATTAGTTGTTTCTTTAGTTTTAATTAATCCATCAACCATTGTAAGCTTTCTGTCGGCCATATTTGCTAATTCTTCATTATGTGTTACAATGACAAATGTTTGTCCAAATTCGTCACGTAGTTTGAAAAATAGTTGGTGAAGATTTTCAGCAGAATGTGTGTCTAAGTTACCAGATGGCTCATCAGCAAAGATTACTTGTGGTTTATTTATAAGTGCGCGAGCTACGGCAACACGTTGTTGTTCTCCTCCAGAAAGTTCAGAAGGGTAGTGCGAAATACGATGAGATAATCCAAGGTATTCTAACAAACGCTTAGCTTCAGCCTCAGTTTCTTTCTTGTCTTTACCTGCAATAAAAGCAGGAATACACACATTTTCTAATGCAGAAAACTCAGGAAGTAATTGGTGGAATTGAAATATAAATCCAAGGTTTAAATTTCTGAATTTAGAGATTTCCTTATCATTTAAATTTAGAACATTCTGATTGTTAATTGATAAGCTCGTTCCGTTTTGGGAAGTAGGTTGGTCTAAAGTACCTAATATTTGCAGTAAGGTGGTTTTACCAGCACCTGAAGCTCCAACTATAGAAACTATCTCTCCTTTTTTTATATGAAGGTCAACACCCTTTAAAACTTCTAATTGATCGTAAAATTTATGAATATTTACTGCACGTATCATTTGCTATACTTTTAAGAACACAAAGTAACAATGTTTTAGTTATTATAAAAATGAAAATCTTTAAAAAGAGAACGTAATTTATTTTAGAAATAAAGATTTATCTTTATACTTCAAAATTCAAACAATTAGAAAACAAATGGGAAATACGAATAATTTAAAAACGGCTATTTTTGGAGGGGGATGCTTTTGGTGTACGGAAGCTATTTTTAGTAGTTTGAACGGAGTAACGGAGGTTTTACCTGGTTATATAGGAGGTGCAAAAGCTAACCCTACTTATGAGGAAGTTTGTACTGGTGAAACAGGGCATGCAGAGGCTATTAAGATTACTTATGAGCCAACATTAATTAATTATAATCAATTATTAGAGATATTCTTCTCAAGTCATAACCCAACAACATTGAATAGACAAGGGGAAGATGTAGGTACTCAGTATAGAAGCGAGATTTTTTATACCGATGAAAGCCAAAAAGAATTGGCAAAAGAGTATATGAATATCTTGTCTGAGGAGAAGGTTTTTGTAGATCCAATTGTGACAAAATTATCACGAGCTTCTATCTTTTATGTAGCTGAAGATTATCACAAGAATTATTTTGAGAAAAATGGAGATAAGAATCCATATTGTCAGATGGTTGTAAAGCCAAAACTTGATAAGTTTAAAACAAAGTATAGTAGTAAATTGAAGTAAGAAAAGAGTAAAAGTGCTAACAAATAAGAATATTAGAAATAGACAATTAGCCATTGGAGTGATAATGGATATCGTAGGATGCCTTAGTTATGTGATACCAGGTTTAGGGGAAATAGCAGATGTAGTTTGGGCACCAATATCGGCTTATATTTTAGCTAAAATGTATCCAGGTAAAATAGGGAAAGTTGGGGCTTTAGTCAATTTTATTGAAGAATTATCACCCGGGTTTGACTTTATTCCAACGTTTACTCTTACGTGGATTTACACTTATATCATGAAAAAGAAATAGCTTAAAATCAAGGAAATAGATTTGTGAAAATCATAAAGTTTTATTAAATTTATAATAATTAAAAGAACAGTAGAATTCAAGAATTAAACAAATTTAAAAAGCATTTTCTTATGAAAAAATTAATCACTTTCTTATTTGCATCATTTGCATTAGTTTCTTGTACTAATGCTAAAAAGAGTACAGAATTAGGAGATCAAAATGCAGGTAAATCTATTACAGGTTGGTATTACTATCACGTAATGCAAGAGAATTTTGACTCTATTCCTAAATTAATGAATGACGAGTTTTTCAACGCTGATCAACAAGCAGCATTTGTTAAAGATTTGAAACTAAGAGAAGAGAAATTCGGTAAAATCAAAAGTTTTGAATTAGACGAATGGGAATTGACTGATAAAAACAAAAAAGAGAAAACTAAAGATTTCGTATTTGAATATAAAGTTAAATATGAAAATTCAGAAGCTACTGAGAAAATTTACTTAGAAAAGAAAGGTAACGATCTTAAAATTTCTAAAGTAGAGTACGAAGATTAATTATAAGGCACTTTATAGTTGAGTGTATTATTTGAATATATTAAGAAGGGCAAAGTTTTATATATAAAACTTTGCCCTTTGTTTTTTATACCAAATGTAAAGTGATGCTCATACCTCTTTTATTATCAAATTGATTTTAAATAAATTATAGGTTCATGTTTCCTAAATTTTATCTGTGATATATTATTTTAGTTGTTTCTGAATTTACTTGTTATTGTACGGGAGCATTGATTTTAATTGGCGTCCAACTTTCTTATACTATCTCATATAAATATCCAATATATATGTTACTTTATAATTTTCATATTTGAGTATATATCTTAGAAAAGTTGAAATATGCGAATTTTGCAATATTGTTAGGGGAAGTATAGTACAGTATAAAATATTGTACGGGAGCATTGATTTTAATTGGTGTCCAACTTTCTTATACTATCTCACATAAATATCCAATATATATGTTGCTTCTGAATTTTCATATTTGAGTATATATCTTAGAAAAGTTGAAATATGCGAATTATAGAGCATCAAGAAGAATGACTCTATAGTTTATAATATGGAGTCTATAAAATATAAAAAACAAAATCCTTAAGGTGAATGAAAAAAAAATAGGTAGACTTTAAAATATTTCAGAAAAGAAAGTTTACATAAATAGAAAAGACTTAGGTATAGGCCTAAGTCTTTTTATATAAAATTGTTTGCAGATTTATGGAATAAAATTATTCTGCAATAAACTCAGTAATGATAGATTGCATTTCTTCAATATTTGCAACTTTTAAATCAGGGTGTGATTTTAGCCAAGTAGCATTTAATTCTTTCAAGTCTTCTTTAATTTCTTTAGAAGAAACAT
>JASLGC010000283.1 GCA_030150335.1 Flavobacterium sp. | reverse complement strand
TTGGCAGAGAGTTCAATTGTCAAGACACCCAAATAGACCTTATACTATGGACTATATCAAAGCATTATGTGGAGATACATTTTTAGAACTTTTCGGAGATAGAAATGTAAAAGACGATAAAGCAATGGTAGGTGGTTTAGGAAAAATCGGTGATCAAAGTTTTATGTTCGTTGGTCAGCAAAAAGGTTACAATACCAAAACAAGACAGTTTAGAAATTTCGGAATGGCTAATCCAGAAGGATATAGAAAAGCTCTTCGTTTAATGCAAATGGCAGAGAAATTCAATATTCCTATTGTTGCTTTAATTGATACTCCAGGTGCATACCCAGGATTAGAAGCTGAAGAAAGAGGACAGGGAGAAGCTATTGCACGTAATATTTTTGAAATGTTCCGTATTAAAGTGCCAATCATCTGTATTATTGTAGGTGAAGGTGCTTCAGGTGGAGCTTTAGGAATTGGTGTAGGAGATAAAGTAACTATGCTTGAGAATACTTGGTATTCTGTAATTTCTCCAGAATCATGTTCTTCTATTTTATGGAGAAGCTGGGAATATAAAGAACAAGCAGCTGAATCATTGAAATTAACTTCTTTTGATATGAAGAAAAATAAGTTAATTGACGATATTATTAAAGAACCTCTTGGAGGAGCTCATACGAATAGAGAGGAAACTTTCGCAAGTGTGAAAAAGTATATCGTTGATACTTATGCATCTTTACAAAAAGTACCAACAGATAAGCTTTTAGCTAGTCGTATGGAGAAATATTTTGAAATGGGCGAATATAGAGACTAGTTCAAATTTCATATAAAAAACAGAATCCGAGGCATTGTCTCGGATTTTTTTATTGTTAAAAAATCAAATATTATTATTAACTCTTCGAAAGATATATTTGAGTTGAGTAATACTTAAAAAAGATGTAATTTCGCAATATGGAGCAAGCAAAAGATTTTCGACCAATGAAGTCCTTTTCGAAGGAAGTTGTGTCTTTGGAGAAAGGTAAGTTGCCACCACAAGCTATTGATTTAGAGGAAGCTGTGTTGGGGGCTATGATGATTGATAAGAAAGGTATCGATGAGGTAATTGATATCCTGCAACCTGATGCTTTTTATAAAGATGCGCATAAGCATATTTTTGAAGCTATTGATCAGCTTTTTGTTGGAAATCAGCCTATCGACTTGTTGACTGTTTCTACGCAACTTCGTAAAAACGGTAAGCTTGAATTGGTAGGAGGAGATTACTATTTAGTTGGTCTAACACAGAAAATTACTTCTTCTGCTCACATTGAGTTCCACTCTCGTATCATTCTGCAAAAGTTTATTCAACGTAGTTTAATTCGTATTTCTAATGAAATTATTGAAAATGCGTATGACGAAACAAGTGACGTATTTGATTTGCTTGATCAAGCAGAATCTAAGCTATATGAAGTAACACAAGGGAACATTAAAAAGAGTTCTGAAACGGCTCAGTCTCTTGTAGCTCAAGCAAAGAAGAGAATTGAAGAGATTAGTACTAAAGAAGGATTGAGTGGACTTCCAACTGGGTTCCATAAGTTGGATGCGCTTACGTCTGGATGGCAGCCGAGTGACTTGATTATTATTGCGGCACGTCCTGGTATGGGTAAAACAGCTTTTGTATTATCTATGGCGCGTAATATTGCAATTGATTCAGGAGCAGGTGTTGCTGTATTCTCTTTGGAGATGTCTTCTGTACAGTTAATTACTCGTTTGATTTCATCTGAAACTGGTTTGTCATCTGAAAAGTTACGTACAGGTAAGTTAGAGAAACACGAATGGGAACAGTTAAACGTAAAGGTAAAAGACTTAGAGCGTGCGCCTTTGTTTATTGATGATACACCATCGTTATCTATTTTCGATTTACGTGCAAAAGCAAGACGTTTAGCTTCTCAACATGGGATTAAACTAATTATTATTGACTACTTGCAGTTAATGACAGCTGGAGGTAATTCAAAAGGAGGAGGAAACCGTGAGCAAGAAATTTCGACTATTTCACGTACTTTAAAAGCATTAGCAAAAGAATTAGATGTACCCGTAATTGCTTTGTCACAGTTATCCCGTGCGGTTGAAACACGTGGTACTTCTAAAAGACCATTGTTATCCGATTTAAGGGAGTCTGGAGCGATTGAGCAAGATGCGGATATCGTATCGTTTATTTATCGTCCAGAGTACTATAAAATTGATGAATGGGATGATGAAGAAAGAAGTCCTACAGCTGGACAAGCAGAGTTTATTGTGGCAAAACACAGAAATGGTGGTTTAGACAATATTCGATTGAAATTCTTAGGACAGTTTGGTAAGTTTGATAACTTAGAAGATAATTTCTTTGTTGACAATACGTTCTCTTCTGCGATGAATGAAATAGGAGATGGAGGATATGGACAGAATATTACTAATACACTTCCACCAGCGTCACAAATTTTCAATACACCAAGTAACAATAATTATCAAAATGATGATGATGTTCCTTTTTAAAATTTAAACGAAATAATATATATAGCAAAAGGGCTGTCTGTTTAAGACGGTCCTTTTGTGTTATATAAGGTTTTGTATAAGTTAATAATGAGATACTCTTAAAGATGATTTATATAGCATAATCAAGATGTGTCTTTGAAGAATATAGAAAGGGTTGTCTGTTTAAGATGGTCCTTTTGTGTTATATAAGGTTTTGTATAGTGTAATAATGAGATACTCTTAAAGGAGGTTTATATAACATAATCAAGGTGTTTTTTCATAGTATAAAGCAAGGGTTGTCAGATTAGGAAGTTTCTTTTGTGTTATGTAAGGTTTTGTATAGTGTAATAATGAAATACTCTTAAAGATGATTTAGATTGCATAATCAAGATGTGTCTTTGAAGAATATAGAAAGGGTTGTCTTTTTAAGATGGTCCTTTTGTATTATGTAAGGTTTTGTATAGTGTAATAATGAAATACTCTTAAAGATGATTTACATAACATCATCAACGTGATTTCTCATAGTATAAAGCAAGGGTTGTCAGATTAGGAAGTTTCTTTTGTGTTATGTAAGGTTTTGTATAAGTTGATAATGAAATGCTCTTAAAGATGATTTACATAGCATTATCAATGTGTTTTCTCATAATTTAAAGAAGATGACGGGGTATTAAAGTAGCCCGTTTAAATTTAGAAGAGGTAATGTCAGATTACACTATTGGGCTCTTGTTGATGTATGGCACAACTTAACCATCTCCCGAATTTAATTATAAAGTAAAAGGGCTGTCTGTTTAGCGCTGTCCTTTTAAACTTTTATAGGTTAATATCAGA
>JASLGC010000237.1 GCA_030150335.1 Flavobacterium sp. | reverse complement strand
GTTGAAGAGAATACAGGAATGTATGATAAGAAAGTCTACAATCAAAACTTTGGTGTTTTTGTAGGATATAAATTTTAAGTAAGTTGTTAAGGTTAAGGTTAGAAAAAAAGGCAATCTCAAATATTTTGAGGTTGCCTTTTTAATTTTATAGTAATATATCTTTTACTTCGGATAACTTTTTAATAGTCTTAAAGTTTGGATGATTTATTTCATGTTCAATATGCTCATGAAGCCATGTGGTATGGAAAGGTACATGTACTGCGTGTCCTCCTAATTCTAATACTGGAAGTACATCAGAACGAAGAGAATTACCAATCATTATAAATTCTTCAGGATGTACGTCTAATCTGCCAAGCAACTTTTTATAATCAATCTCTTCTTTGTCAGTCATCACTTCAATGTGGTGGAAGTAAGGACCTAAACCAGAATGATGTAATTTTCTATGTTGGTCTTTTAAGTCTCCTTTTGTTGCTACAACTAACTTATATTTAGACTTTAATTCTTCTAAAACGTTTTCAACGTCATCAATCAATTCGATTGGTTTTGTCAAAAGTTCTTTACCAATAATCGTTATTCTATCTATAACTTTTTGGTTAACTGTTCCTTTAGATATTTTGTATGCAGATTCAATCATTGATAATATGAACCCTTTTATGCCGTATCCGTATAAAGGCAGGTTATCTACTTGTGTTTTAAACAACACTTGTGAAATACTCTGATGAGTAAGATAATCCTCCATTAATATACAAAACTGCTTTTCTGCTTCGTTAAAATAGGGCTCGTTTATCCATAGTGTATCATCAGCGTCAAAAGCTACTACTTTAATTGATTCCATAGGTGGATTGTTTTATTTGTGAGTTTGACTGCAAAGGTAAAGATATTATAGGATTTACCTTTCATGATTGTAATGTAAGTCTTATCACATTTATAGAGATTGTCATTTTTCTTCATTTAATAACATTAATTTAATGTGTTTTAAGTAGATAAGGGATAAATTACCCGAAGTTTCTTTAGAATGTTAAGGTTCTAACTTTTTACAGGAATTATAGTAGAAAAGAATAGGAGTTTGATAGTTTTGTACTATTAGACGTTAAACACAGATCACACTAATATAAATTGAGTTTACAAATGAATTTCAAAACAACCCTATTTGCAGCTATTGGTTGCATTTTTTCCCTTTCAGCGTTGGCAAATGAAACCTTGCCGAAGCCTAAATTAGTAGTTGGAGTAGTAGTTGACCAAATGAGATGGGATTACTTATACCGCTATTACGACCGTTATTCTGACAATGGATTTAAGCGTTTATTGAATGAAGGATTTTCAAGTGAAAATACTTATATAGATTATGTTCCTACTTACACTGCTATCGGACATAGTACTATCTATACTGGAAGTGTGCCTGCTATTCACGGTATTGCTGGAAATGATTTTATTATTCAAGCAACCGGAGAGAGCATGTACTGTACTCAAGATGATAATGTACAAGGAGTTGGTGGTGGTGAAGGAAAGATTGGAAAACAATCACCTAAGAACTTATTAGTTTCTACGGTTACTGACCAATTGAGATTAGCTACAAACTTTCAATCTAAAGTAATAGGTATTGCTATCAAAGATAGAGGAGGTATTCTACCTGCAGGACACTTTGCAAACGCTGCTTATTGGTTAGATGGTAATACTGGAGATTGGATTACAAGTACTTATTATATGAAAGACTTACCTAAATGGGTAAATTCTTTCAACAAACAAAAGTTAGCTGATAAATACTTTAAGAATGGATGGAATACATTATATCCAATCAACTCTTACGTATTGAGCACTGCTGATGACAACTTATATGAAGAGCCTTTTAAAGGAGAGGAGAAACCTGTGTTCCCACGCAACTTAGTTAAGTTGAAAAAAGAAAATGGTTATGACTTAATTAA
Organism: Flavobacterium sp.; assembly: GCA_030150335.1. GTDB lineage: Bacteria > Bacteroidota > Bacteroidia > Flavobacteriales > Flavobacteriaceae > Flavobacterium. The sequence continues at coordinate 12,516 of JASLGC010000237.1, read as the reverse complement.
AGCTACTCCATTTGGAAATAGCTTGACTTTAGATTTCGCTAAGGCAGCTATCGAAAGTGAGAAAATGGGAGCTAATGCAACGGGAGCAACTGACTTTTTAGCAGTTAGTTTATCTTCTACGGATTATGTTGGTCATCAATTTGCTATTAATTCAATTGAGGTTGAAGACACTTATTTGAGACTTGATGCTGATCTTGCTTCTTTCTTAGCTTACCTTGATGAGAAAGTAGGAAAAGGAAACTATACGTTCTTCTTAACAGCAGATCACGGTGCTGCTCATAATCCTAAATATTTTGCTGACCAAAAAGGTAATGCAGGATACTTTGATTCAATGCAAGCAAAGAAAACATTGAATGAAAAACTTCAAGCTAAATTTAAGCAAGAAGGGATTATCAAAAGTTTGACTAACTACCAAGTGCACTTAAACAATGCTTTAATTGAAAAAGAAGGACTTGACGAAGGGGATATCAGAGAGTTTATCGTTAGAGAATTCAAAAAGATTGAAGGTATTGCTTTTGTAACAGATATGGATAAAGCTGCAACAGCAAGTATCCCACAAAAGATTAGAGAACGCATTGTAAACGGGTATAACATCAAGAGAAGTGGGGTAATCCAATATATCTTAGAACCACAATGGTTTAGTGGTAAAAAAGATGGAAAAGGAACTACACACGGTACTTGGGGGTCTTACGATGCTCACATTCCAGCAGTATTTATGGGATGGGGAGTTAAACCAGGGAAGACTTTACGTGAAACTCACATGACAGATATCGCTCCAACAATAGCTGAAATATTAAAGATTGAAGTGCCTAATGGAAACATCGGTACTCCTATTCACGAGGCTGTTGAAGTAAAATAATATAGAATACCACTATTAACTGAACCCGCATATTGATAAGATATGCGGGTTTTTTAATTAAAAACAGTTTAAATTGCCTCAGATACAATTTTATTTTTAGCTTTGGTAATTACATACAAAAACATTGAAGTTTATGAAAAAAAGGTATTTACTTTTTGGTTTTATATTTTCGCTGAGTGCTTCTTTACACGCTCAATATAAGACAGTAACAAAAAAGGATGCGAATGGATTAACTTATGAATACGTTGAGAATGATCCTTCAAAAGCAAGAATTTATACGTTAGGAAACGGATTGAAAGTTTATTTAGCTCAAAATCACGATGAACCACGTATCCAGACTTATATACCTGTAAGAACAGGATCTAATAATGACCCTGAAGATAGCACTGGTTTGGCTCACTACTTAGAGCACATGGTGTTTAAAGGAACTTCTAAATTGGGGACTGTTAATTGGGAAATAGAGAAAGAATTGTTGAAACAAATTTCTGATCTATACGAACAACACAAAGCAGAAACAGACCCTGAGAAAAAGAAAGAAATTTACAAAAAGATAGATACTATTTCAAAAACAGCTTCTCAATACGCTGTAGCAAACGAGTATGACAAAGCCGTGGCTTCTATTGGAGCATCAGGAACGAATGCACATACTTGGTTTGATGAAACAGTATATAAAAACGTTATTCCTTCAAACGAGTTAGAGAAGTTCTTAGTTGTTGAAAACGAGCGTTTCTCTGAATTAGTATTGCGTTTATTCCACACGGAATTAGAGGCGGTATATGAAGAGTTTAACAGAGGACAAGACAATGATTACTGGGCTTCACATGAAGCGATGATGACGTTGTTATTCCCAGAATCTCACTATGGTACTCAAACGACTATCGGTACTTCTGAGCACTTGAAAAACCCTTCAATGGTAGCTATTCACAATTACTTTAACCAATATTATGTGCCTAACAATATGGCTGTAGTATTAGTGGGTGATTTAGAATTTGAACCTACTATCAAATTGGTAAACGCTTATTTCGGTTCAATGAAAAAGGCAGTTCAACCTAAAGAATATGTAGCTCAGGAGAAACCATTAACTAAGATTCAGGTTAAAGATATTTACAGCCCACAAAGTGAGCGTGTAGAAATCGGTTTCCGTTTAGGAGGAGTTAAAACACAAGACGCTGTTTACTTAAACTTAATTGACATGTTGTTAAGCAATGGTCAAGCTGGTTTAATTGACTTAGACATCAATCAAAAACAAAAAGCATTATACGCAGGAAGTTCTCCAATGGTAATGAAGGACTATTCTGTGCACCAATTAACAGGTATGCCAAATGAAGGACAAACTGTTGAGGAGGTTAAAGACTTGCTTTTAGGTGAAATTGAGAAATTAAAGAATGGAGAATTTGACGAATGGTTGTTAGAAGCTGTTGTTAATGAATTCCGTAAGAACTCAATGCAAGCGTTAGAAAGCAACGATGCAATGGCTACAGAAATGTATCAAGCATTTATTCACGGTAGAACATGGGAAGAATCTGTTTCTGACTTAGAAAGAATGTCTAAAGTAACAAAACAAGATGTTATTGACTTTGTGAAGAAAAACTATTCGGATAATTACGTAGTAATCTACAAACGCCAAGGTGAGAATAAAGACTTAGTACGTGTAGAAAACCCTGGAATTACACCAATTGATTTAAATAGAGATAGCGAGTCTAAATTCTATTCAGACTTTAAAGCAATCGGAGTAGAGGAAATAAAACCTGTATTTGTAGATTTCGATTCAGCTATTAAAAAAGATAAAATTGGTAAAGTAGGAGGGAAAATTTATTCTATTAAGAATACTACAAACGAACTTGCTACAGTAACTTATATTACACCAATTGGTTCTGATAACGACAAGAAATTATCATTAGCAATTAGCTACTTGGATTACTTAGGTACAAGTAAATACTCTGCTGCTGATATCAAAAAAGAGTTTTATAAGTTAGGTGTTGAGTACAGCTTAAACACGGGAACAGATAAAACGTACATCACTGTAAAAGGACTTAAAGAGAATATCCCTGCTGGTATTAAATTGTTAGAGCACTTGGTAACTGATGCAAAAGCAGATAACGATGCTTATGCTAATATGGTTGACCAAATCTTAAAAGCTCGTTTTGATGCGAAATCAAGCAAAGGCGGTATTCAAAGAGCGTTGAACAGCTACATCGTTTCTAACGGTGAGTTAAGTAGATTTAAAGATATTTTAAGTGAAAATGAACTAAAAAATATCAAACCAGAAGAGTTAGCTTCTTTAGTACGTGGCTTCTTTGATTACAACCACGATGTTTTCTACTACGGAAATGATTTAAAAGCTACTCAAAAAGCAATTGTAGAGAATCACAATTTAGGAAAAGGTAAGAAAGTACCTGCTGCTAAAGTATATGCTGAACCAGCAACAAACGGAACATTGTATTTTGCTCCTTATGACATGGTACAAGCAGAGATTTCTTACAGAGGTAGAGAGCATAAATTTGACAAAGAGTTATTAGCTACAAGTAATGTGTTTAATAACTATTTCGGAGGAGGAATGGCTTCTGTGGTTTTCCAAGAAATTCGCGAGTCTAAATCATTAGCATATTCTGCTTATGCGTATTATATGAATGCTGCTAAAGCTGATAAGCACAACTATGTAATGGCTTATGTTGGTACACAAGCTAACAAATTGCCTCAAGCAGTTGAAGCAATGATGGAGTTGATGAATGATATGCCTCAAGCAGAAAATCAGTTTGAAAATGCTAAAAATTCTGTATTGAAAAGTATCGCTACACAACGTTATACAAAAGCGCAAATTTTCAACTACTGGTTATCATTACAAGAAAAAGGAATTGACTATGATATTAACAAAGATATCTACGCTCAAGTAGAGAGAATGTCAATGACTGATTTAGTTGATTTCTTCAATAATTACGTGAAAGGTAAATCGTTTAACGTAGGTTTATTAGGTAAGAAAGAAAACCTTGACTGGGAAGCAGTTAAGAAAATGGGTAACGTAAAAGAATTAAGTTTAGAAGACTTATTCGGATATTAGTATTCGTTTATATAATTATAAATCCCCTAAGGAGTTGATTAATTCACTCTTTAGGGGATTTTTTTATGCGTATTAATGAATAGCCAAATTTGAAGAGCGTTGATTTTGGGGTGTTTTTTTTTGCTGATAAATGCGATGTAAATAACTCACATAGCGAGATACTTTCTTTTTTACTGAAAGGATTAATGGAGTGCTAATCCCTTTGTTTATAAGGGATGCAAGTTTTTTGAAAGAATTTAAAATAGGGCTTGTTCGACAAAACTTCGATACAACTGCCTATTTCTTTCGAATTTAGGGGGTATTTTCCGAACAAGTATCGAACTAATGTCGGATTTAAGAGGAAGCTGTCTCAATCACAGTCTGGAGACGATAAGATTTTAGTAGTAAGGGGTAGAGGAAAGAATGTTTATCTACTTCATTTGAGTAATAAGCCAAGGAAATATGACATTAAGAAGGACATCGTCAACCTGAATAATAATGTTCTTTCAAAAGTATAAAAAAATATTGCAACTGACTATTACTTTTATTTTCTAACCATCATTAAATAACTAAGTAATAGTCAATTGCAATAGGATAACAAACAATTGTATGCGTAACTAATTGCTCGTTTGTGTTTAACTATCTTTATCTAACAGCTCAGCCATTTCTAAAGCCTGCTTGATAGATTTAATGTTTTCAAAAGTTAATAATAACCTCAAGCCTGTTTTGGTTTGCTTTTCTTTCATTTTACACAAATTAGCGTGTTGTTGTACAAAAAGCAATGCCTTTCTAAATTTAGAAGATTGGTAGTACTCTGATTGTTGGTCTCCTAAGAAGTAACAAATCATTTTCCCTTGTTTTAAGACTACCTTCTCAATCCCCATGTTCGAAGCATGCCATTTTATTCTAAGGCTGTTTAAAAGGGCTGTAGCTTGCCTTGGCAGCGGTCCGAATCTATCTATCAGGCGTTGTTCATACTTCTGCAATACCTCTTCTGAAGTAATTGTACTTAATTCGTTATATAGATTAAGACGCTCTGTAATATTATTGATATACTCATCTGGGAACAGAATCTCGAAATCAGTGTCTATCTGTGTATCTTTTACAAATACTTTGTTTTCCTCTGTATTCTCCTCCGCATAAAGGTCTTTAAACTCATTTTGTTTTAATTCCTCAATCGCTTCTTGCATAATCTTTTGGTAGGTATCAAATCCGATTTCATTGATAAATCCGCTTTGTTCTCCTCCTAAGATATCTCCTGCACCTCTGATTTCTAAGTCTTTCATTGCAATGTTTAGTCCACTTCCAAGGTCGCTAAACTGCTCTAAGGCTTGAATACGTTTACGTGCATCTTCTGTCATAGCAGAATAAGGAGGGCAGATGAAATAACAGAAGGCTTTCTTGTTACTTCTACCGACACGACCTCTCATTTGGTGTAAATCAGAAAGTCCAAAGTTATTCGCATTGTTGATTAAGATGGTATTGGCATTAGGCACGTCTAATCCACTTTCGATGATTGTCGTTGCTACTAATACGTCAAATTCTCCATTCATAAAAGCAAGCATCAACTCTTCAAGTTTTTTACCTTCTAATTGTCCGTGTCCAACACCAACTTTAGCATGGGGAACTAAGCGTTGAATCATACCTGCTACTTCGCGAATGTTTTCTATACGGTTGTTGATGAAGTAAACCTGTCCACCTCTTTCTATTTCATAAGCGATAGAATCTCTAATTATCTCCTCGTTAAACCCAACTACATTCGTTTCAATTGGATATCTGTTTGGCGGTGGTGTAGTAATTACAGACAAGTCACGCGCTGCCATTAACGAGAATTGTAATGTTCTCGGAATTGGGGTAGCGGTAAGTGTAAGTGTATCTACGTTTTCAGAAATAGTTTTTAACTTGTCTTTTACGGCAACACCAAACTTCTGTTCTTCATCGATGATTAATAGTCCAAGGTCTTTGAATTGCACACCTTTGTTTACCAATTGGTGGGTACCAATTAAGATGTCTATTTGCCCATCAGCTAAGTCCTGAAGTATCTCGTTTTTTTGTTTTGCAGTACGGAATCGGTTGATATAAGATACACGTACAGGCATGTCTTTCAGACGTTCTGAAAAAGTTTGGTAATGTTGGAATGCTAAGATTGTCGTTGGTACAAGTACTGCTACTTGCTTTCCATTATCAACCATTTTAAAGGCTGCTCTAATAGCAACTTCCGTTTTACCGAACCCTACATCTCCACAGACTAATCTGTCCATCGGACGTTCAAGTTCCATATCTGCCTTTACTTCCTGTGTTGCTTTCTCTTGGTCAGGAGTGTCTTCATAAATGAAAGAACTCTCTAATTCGTGCTGTAAGTAACTATCTGGATGACATTGGAAACCTTTTTGAAGGCGTCTTTTAGCATAAAGCTGAATCAAGTTAAACGCGATATGCTTAACTCTTGCTTTTGTTTTGTTTTTTAATGTTTTCCACGCATTTGAACCTAATTTGTGAATCTTAGGTACAGAGCCGTCTTTACCAGTGTATTTGGCTATTTTGTGTAGCGAGTGAATGCTGACATATACAATATCGTTATCAGCATAAACAAGCTTAATTGCTTCTTGTGTTTTACCTTCAACTTGTATTTTCTGAAGGCCTCCGAACTTACCAATACCGTGGTCAATATGGGTTACATAATCACCTACTGCTAAGGAATTAAGTTCTTTAATGGTAATGGTTTGCTTTTTTGTGTATCCGTTTTTAAGATTGAATTTGTGGTATCTCTCAAAAATTTGGTGGTCAGTATAGCAAACGATTTGTTTTTCATCGTCAATAAACCCTTCAAAAAGAGGCATTACCACCGTTTTAAACGATTTGACAACGGCTACTTCTTGGTCATTTTTCAGTGATTCAAATATCTCTCTGAAGCGCTTTGCTTGGTTTTCATTAGCGCAGTACAGAAAGTTGGTATAGCCATTATCTGTATTCTCGTTTAGATTTCTGGCAAGTAAGTCGAATTGTTTGTTGAATGACGGCTGAGGTTTGGTATGAAACTCAATTACTTTAGTTGGCTTGATTATTTTAGTTTCGTCAAGTTCAATGTATGTAAGAGCTTCTATTTTCTTTGTGAATAATTGCCCATCCATGAACATATCTTTGGGTTCACGGTGTTTTAAATCCTTGCTTAATTTTTCAAAAACAACAGATGCTTTTTCAAATTGACGCTCAAGTTGGTCAATGATAAATGCAGTGTTTTGTGCAAAAACCACTGTTTTTTCAGGGATGTAGTCAAGGAAACTCTCTCTGGATTCTTGAGAGAATTTGTTTTCAACATTCGGGATGATGGTAATCTTCTTTTGTTTGTCTACAGATAACTGTGTTTCAACATCAAAAGTTCGGATACTGTCTATCTCATCTCCAAAGAACTCAATCCTGTATGGATTGTCATTTGAAAATGAAAAGACGTCAATTATTCCACCACGCACTGAGAATTCACCTGGTTCGGCTACGAAATCAACGCGTTTAAAGTTATATTCAAAAAGTATTTCGTTGACAAAGTCGATAGACATTTTGTCTCCTAAGTTTACTTTTAATGTGTTTTTTTCTAAGACTTTTTTAGTAACTACCTTCTCGAAGATAGCCTCTGCATAGGAAACAATAATCGCGGGTTTCTTACGAGAGCTGATTCTATTTAATACTTCTGCTCTTAGTAAAACGTTGGCATTATCTGTTTCTTCTATCTGATAAGGTCTTTTAAAAGACCCTGGGTAGAATAAAACGTCTTGTTTATTGATTAAAGTTTCAAGGTCATTCAAGTAATAGGCTGCTTGCTCCTTATCGTTGAATATCAATAAAAAAGGATAGTCAGATTGTGCGAATATGCTTTCAATTTGAAAAGAAATTGCAGAACCGATTAATCCTTTTAGTTGTATTTTGCTTCCAAGTTTTTGGATTTCTTGTAGTACTTGTTTTGTATTTGTAGACTCGTGAAACTTCTGTTTAATATCCATTCTTGTAATCTATTAATTTGTGCTTGTAGGATTAGCTCTACGCTCTGAATTCATTGCTTCAATCATTTCGTCTTCTCCTATTTCTTTCGGGTACTTTTTCTTGATTAAATTTTCCTCCATTTGCTCAAAAAATAAGTTCAAACTGTTATTCACCATTTTGATGTCTTTTTTTGACCTTTCAATGTCAATAGGTTCAACAGTGATAAACATGTGTAAGTTGTTTATAGACGTTTGCAATAAGGCAATACGCGCTTTTACATCAGGTAGATTTAACTCATCAGGGAATTTTTGAAAAGAAAGAGAAGTAAGTTTTTGAGTTAATACATCTGCTTTCTTTTGAAATGCACCTATTGTAGATACAGGTTTAAGTTGTAATTCTTGATTAAACTCTTGCCATGCTTTCCATTCTTCCAATAATGGTTTAAGCTCAGGAGATGCTTCAGGCACAGTAAATTTCCAATTGTTTTGTAAAAAAGCATAAACACTATCATTGTGTTGTGCTATTTTTATTTCTTGTTCTTTTTCAAACTTTTCTTCGTCTTTACAAGAGGTTGTAAGCAAAGTAAGCGAGCAAAGTATTAAGAATATTGTAAATATCGAGTTTTTCATTTTTTACGAGTTTAGATGCCAAATTTACAAAGTTCTATTATAATTGTAGCATAGGGAAACTCAGATTGTTAGATAAGTTATAAAAGTGCTGTAAGATTTTCCTTAATTATTGATTTGTTATCATAGTTCGTTTATATTTGTGTACTTTAAAATATGTGAAACAATGGGAACCAAAATTCTTATTATTGGGGCTTGTGGACAAATTGGTTCTGAGCTAACAATGAAACTAAGAGATGTTTATGGAAGTAACAATGTGATTGCTTCTGATATTAGAGAAGGAAATAGTGCTCTAATGAGCTCCGGCCCTTTCGAAGTATTAAATGCTATGGATTTTGATGCAGTTTCCTCCGTTGTTGCAAAACATGAGATTGATGAAGTTTACTTAATGGCGGCTTTATTGTCTGCAACAGCTGAAAAGAATCCAGCTTTTGCATGGGATTTAAATATGAATTCCTTGTTCCATGTTTTAAATCTTGCAAAAGAAGGTAAAATCAAAAAGATTTTCTGGCCTTCTTCAATTGCAGTTTTTGGACCTACAACTCCTCGTCATAATACTCCTCAGTACACAGTTATGGAACCAAGTACTGTATATGGTATTTCTAAACAAACTGGAGAGCGTTGGTGTGAGTATTACCACAACAAGTTTGGAGTGGATGTTAGAAGTATTCGTTACCCTGGTTTAATCTCTTGGACTACACCTCCAGGTGGTGGTACAACAGATTATGCGGTTGATATTTTCTACAAAGCAATTGAAAACAATCATTATGACTGTTTCTTATCTGAGCAATCTGCATTGCCTATGATGTATATGGATGATGCATTAAATGCTACTGTTGGTATTATGCAAGCGCCTAAAGAGAATGTGAAGATTCGCTCTTCTTATAACTTAGGAGGTATTTCATTTACGCCAGAAGATATTGCTGCTGAGATCAAAAAGCACATGACAGACTTTACAATTGAGTATAATCCGGATTTTAGACAAGCAATTGCTGATAGCTGGCCTGCAAGTATCGACGATACTTCTGCTCAAGAAGATTGGGGATGGAAACACAAGTATGACTTAGCTTCTATGACTGAAGTGATGTTAGAAAACTTAGGAAGAGAATTAAAGAAATAATTCTAAATATAGAATGAGAAAGCCAGTATGAAAATACTGGCTTTTTTTATTTTTTAAGGCTTTTAAATACTAATTTGTATAATGGCACTATGACTATTATTAGGGCTATAACAAGAATAATGGTTGTTACTAAGTCGCTCAATAACTGTTGTGATCTTATTATCAATGCAGCTAAAAAGATAAATGCTCCTAACAATAGAAATTGTAGATTTTTGTTCATTGTGATCTTATTTGTTTTTACAAAAGTAACCTATTAGTTTAATTTATTAAATAAATAGATTACAAGAGGACTGATTATCATTACAAATGAGATAGTTATAAGGAAATAAGCAGTCTGTGCATTTAAAATGTCTAACAAGTACAATGCGAATGCCAGAATAAATAAGGCAATTCCTCCTAATAATATGTAAGTGTTTTTTTTCATGGTTGGTTTCTAAATAGTGTATCGTAATTTACGCTAATATTATATTTACCACAAATTTTAGAGTGCATAAGTTCGTGTTTTCTAAAACTATTAGTAATTTTATTGAAAATAAAATATTCTATAATCATGAAACAAAATGTAGTATTAGAAAAAGCAAATAGTGCTTTTTTATCTTGGAAAAAGTTAAGTATAGAAGAAAGAATAATTTATTTAACTAAGGTGAATGAGAAGCTTCTTCAAAATAAAGAAGAATATGGAAAGTGTATGACTTTAGATATGTACAAACCTATTAAACAGGCTGTAGCTGAAGTAGAGAAGTGTTCAAAACTTATTCAATATTATATTGACAATGGTCAGGAGATCTTAAAAGGTCGTACAATTAAAACGGATTGGACAGAAACTTATACTGTTAATGATCCTTTAGGCGTTATCTTAGGAGTGATGCCTTGGAATTTTCCATTTTGGCAAGTGTTTAGATTTGCAATACCAACTCTTTTAGCGGGAAATACTGTTGTTGTTAAGCATGCAAGTAATGTTCCTTTGTCTGCAAAAGCATTAGAGGAGTGTTTTACTATTGATGGAGTTGAAGAAGTATACTTTAATTTAACTATCCCTGGTAAAGAGGTTGAAAAGGTTATTGAAAGTCCTATCGTTAAAGGAGTATCTTTAACAGGAAGTGAGGCTGCAGGTAGTTCTGTTGGTAGAAAAGCAGGAGAGTTGATTAAACCCGTTGTATTGGAGCTTGGAGGTAGTAATGCGTTTATTGTTTGCGAAGACGTAGATGTTGATGCTATTATTCCAACAGCAGTGAATGCGCGTTTCCAAAATACGGGGCAAAGTTGTATTGCAGGAAAGCGTATGTTGGTTCACAATAGCATTAAGCAAGAGTTTACAACTAAGTTTGTTGAGGCTGTAAAAGGATTGGCTTTTGGAGATTTGATGGATTACAATACAACACTTGGATTGATGGCGCGTCCTGATTTAGCTGATGAGTTAAAAGGAATAATGGATGATTCAGTTGCTATGGGAGCTGAGATTCTTTTAGGAGGTAAAACAGAGGGTAATAAGTTCGAGCCAACCGTATTGGGTAATGTTACAAAGGAAATGCCAGCATTTAAGCAAGAAACATTTGGTCCATTGGCGGTAATTGTTGGATTTGATACGTTTGAAGAAGCTATTGAGTTGAGTAATGATTCTCGTTTTGGATTAGGAGTAGCTATGTTTAGTAAAGATGTAGAGTTTCTTAAATCAAAAGTTAGTGAGTTTGATGAAGGAGCTGTATTTATTAATGAAATGGTTATTTCTGACCCAAGAGTTCCTTTTGGAGGGAATAAGTTTTCTGGTATCGGAAGAGAGATGGCAGAAGAAGGCTTATTATCTTTTGTGAATAAAAAGTCTGTTATTGTAAAATAAATAATGTTTCTTTTAAGATAGGTATATATGACTACTACTTTTTTGGAATTTTGGTCTTCTATAGACTTTGTAGATATAATTGAGTTTTTAGGTACATGTGCGTTTGCCATTTCAGGTATTCGTTTAGCTTCGGCTAAAAGTGTAGATTGGTTTGGTGCATTTGTTGTTGGTTTTGTTACCGCGACAGGAGGAGGTACATTGCGTGATTTATTGCTTGGAGTTACTCCATTTTGGATGTTGTCCAGTGTATATGCGTGGTGTACTGTTTTAGCTTTAGGCTCAGTAATTTTATTTAGTAAGCAATTAGTTCGATTGAACAATACCTTCCTTTGGTTTGATAGTATTGGTTTAGGGCTTTTTGTCGTAGTAGGGACTGAAAAGACAATGGGGTTAGGTTATCCTTTTTGGGTAGTAGTCATAATGGGTACCATAACTGGTGTAGTAGGGGGAATGGTTCGCGATATTTTGATTAATGAAATTCCTGCTATATTTAGACAAGAATGGTACGCATTGGCTTGTATTTTTGGTGTAATGATCTATTACTTTTTAGATTTTCTTGGTTTTGATGAAGTTTTTGTTCAAGTGAGTACAGCAGTGGCTGTTTTTGTAATTCGCTTGCTTGCAACTCGTTATAAACTGGGGCTTCCAACGCTGAAGAATGAAGTGTAAAAAAGATTGATATTTTTGTATTTTTTGTTTGCAGAAACTAAAAATCGTCCTATATTTGCACTGCAATAAAGGTAAGAAAATAACCTTCCTCCTTAGCTCAGTTGGTTAGAGCATCTGACTGTTAATCAGAGGGTCCTTGGTTCGAGCCCAAGAGGGGGAGCATTAAAAAGCCAGTCGTAAGACTGTCTTTTTTATTTTATACCAATTTAGATATTTACTGTTTTGCTTCTACTTATATTTTAGTAGATATCCTGGATCAATCCTAAAAGTTGTGTTTATGCATAAAGTTTAGCTAATCTAAAAAGGAAGAAGTCAATATTTCGTACTCCTCTAAACTGAGCTCTGAAAGCTTTTATTTTAGCATTAAAAGATTCGGCAGAAGCATTTGTACTT
>JASLGC010000209.1 GCA_030150335.1 Flavobacterium sp. | reverse complement strand
AAAACTTTATTTTAAAACCTGATTTTCCATGTTAATTGTCGGTGCGAAATTATAAAAATTATTAATACTTATCGCTATTTTTCTATTTATTGTCAGTTATTATTCTTTTTTTTGTACTCAATTCCAGCACTTTATTATTTCTAAAGACAACCAACAACATGAAAAAAATAGCACTATTCGCCTCGGGTTCAGGTACTAACGTAGAAAATATCATCAATTACTTTGAGAATAAATCTATCGAAAATAAGTACCTTATTTTAGTTAATAACCAAAAGGCTAAGGTAATAGAAAAAGCGGAAAAAAGAAACGTTCCTTTTATGATTTTTGACAGATCTATGCTAAATGATGGTATAATCTCCCAAAAACTACAAGAATTCCAACCTGATTTAATTGTATTAGCTGGCTTTCTTTGGAAGTTCCCAGAATCTATTATTAAAGAGTACACTAATAAAGTGATTAATATACACCCTGCTCTTCTTCCTAAATATGGTGGAAAAGGTATGTATGGTCACTTTGTACACGAAGCTGTAGTAGAGAATAAAGATCCTGAAACAGGTATTACAATTCACTTTGTAAACGAAAATTATGACGAAGGTGCAATTATCTTTCAAGCATCAACTCCTGTTTCTCCTGAATTTACTCCTGAAGATGTTGCAAAAGCTGTCCAAGTATTGGAACATAAACACTTCCCTGAAGTAATAGACAAACTATTATTTACAAAATTAGATGAATAATTACCAAGTAATATTATATACAGACGGCTCTTCTCGTGGAAACCCAGGCCCTGGCGGCTATGGACTAATCCTAGAATGGGCAGGACGTCAAGTATTCAAAGAATTTTCAGAAGGCTTTCGCCTAACTACTAACAACCGCATGGAGCTTCTTGCTGTTATCGTTGGTCTTGAAAAACTAAAAAACCCAGGAACCTCCGTTCTTGTAGTATCTGACTCTAAATACGTAGTAGATTCTGTATCGAAAGGATGGGTATTCTCTTGGGAGAAAAAAGGATATAAAGACAAGAAGAATCCTGACTTATGGCAGCGTTTCCTGAAAATTTACAGACAACATAAAGTTGATTTCAAATGGGTAAAAGGACACAATAATCATCCAATGAATGAAAGATGTGATCAACTTGCCGTGCAAGCTTCTCACAAAAAAGATGCACTTATTGATGAATACTACGAATTAAATGATTAAATATAGACAATGGACAGTTGGCGAACCGACTGTCCATTTTTTTATAAAAACAACCTATTATAATGCCCTTTCTCCTTTTATAAGAGTAAATCACATTCATCCCACTCTTAATTTTAATTGGTTCACCCCCTTTTTCCTAAAAAGTACAAGTCACTAAAAACAAACTTACTCAACGAACCTCCTGCTTCATTACCGTCCCTACCTCATCGCTTTTACAAACAAAATCACACCTCTACTCAATTACAAGAAGTAAATATAATTATATACCTGTGAAAAATTCACCTCACTTACCTATATAAAGTCCTTTCCTTCATTTCTAAATTCTTCTTTATTCACAATAGTTAATAAAAGAATGTATAATATAAGCTGTAATGCCTCTTAAAAAACACAATCTACTTCACAAAACATTACTTAACCCTCTGAAATAAAACATAATAATTAATATTAAGCATTATATTTTGTACTGAAAAAAGTATTGACATATATTTGCATCTTCATTTCTTAGCAAAAAACATGAACAAATTACTGATAGTGGGGACAGTGGCCTTTGATGAAATTGAAACTCCATTTGGAAAAACAGACAAAGTACTTGGTGGTGCAGCGACATACATCGGATTGTCTGCCTCACACTTCAATGTAAAATCCGCTATAGTTTCTGTAGTTGGAGAAGATTTCCCACAAGAACACTTAGACTTACTTAAAAGTAAAAATATCGAAACTTCAGGTATTGAAGTTGTAAAAGGTGGTAAAACATTCTTTTGGAGTGGACGATACCATAACGATTTAAACTCTCGTGATACGTTAGACACTCAACTTAACGTTTTAGCAGACTTCAACCCAATCGTACCTAATGATTATAAAGATTCTGACGTAGTTATGTTAGGAAATCTGCACCCGAACATTCAAATGAAAGTTTTGGACCAGATGACTAAAAAACCTAAGTTAGTTGTTTTAGATACAATGAACTTTTGGATGAACTGCGCTTTAGACGAATTAAAGGAGGTTTTAAAAAGAATAGACGTAATTACCATTAATGATGAAGAAGCTCGACAGCTATCTGGAGAATATTCTCTGGTTAAGGCTGCTGAAGTTATCCACCAAATGGGACCTAAGTTTGTCGTAATAAAAAAAGGAGAACACGGAGCATTGCTATTTGCAGATAAAAATGTTTTCTTCGCTCCTGCACTACCACTAAAAGAAGTTTTTGACCCAACAGGGGCAGGTGATACTTTCGCAGGTGGATTCACTGGGTATCTAACTCAGAGCAGCAACATATCCTTCAGGAATATGAAAAATGCTATCATTTACGGTTCTAACCTTGCTTCATTTTGTGTCGAGAAATTCGGTACAGAAAGAATGGAGAATTTAAATGATAAAGAAGTAATCGAAAGATTACAACAATTCAAAATGTTAACGCAATTCGATATCGAATTAACACAATAGTGTAAAATTATAAGCCTCTTTTATGGGGCTTTTTTTATTTATTAAACACCAACACACAACTAAACATGAGCGACGCTTTAAAACACGAATGTGGTATTGCGGTTTTAAGACTAAAAAAACCGTTATCCTATTACAAAGAAAAGTATGGCAGTACTTTTTATCCAATACAAAAAATGTATTTGTTGATGGAAAAACAGCACAATCGAGGACAAGATGGAGCTGGCCTGGCAAGTATCAAATTAGATATGGAGCCTGGTGAGCGATACATCAGCCGTGTTCGTTCTAACAAAGCACAACCAATACAAGATATCTTCATGCAAGTTAATGGTCGCATTAACGAAGAAATGCTTGAGCATCCAGAATATGTAAACAATGTTGATTTACAGAAAAAACACATTCCTTACTTAGGTGAAGTATTCTTAGGACACGTTCGCTATGGTACTTTTGGCAAAAACAACATTGAAAGTGTACACCCTTTCTTACGCCAAAACAATTGGATGCACAGAAACCTAATCGTTGCAGGGAACTTCAACCTTACAAATGTTCGCGAACTTTTCCAAGACTTAGTGAGCCTTGGTCAACACCCAAAAGAGATGTCAGACACCATTACTGTAATGGAAAAAATAGGTCATTTCTTAGACGATGAAGTAACTGATTTATACTACAAAATTAAAGAAGAAGGGTACTCAAAGAGAGCTGCTTCTCCTAAAATTGGCGAGCGTATTGATGTAGCACGTATCTTGCGCAGAGCCTCTAAAAACTGGGATGGTGGATTCGCAATGGCTGGTATGATCGGACATGGTGATGCTTTTGTATTACGTGACCCTGCTGGTATTCGCCCTGCTTTTTACTATGAGAATGATGAAATCGTTGTCGTTACAAGCGAAAGACCTGTAATTCAAACTGCTTTTAATGTCCCTTTTGAAGACATTAAAGAACTTGACCCTGGAAAAGCTATTATTATTCGAAAAGATGCTTCTGTTCATTTCGAACAAATCTTAGACCCATTACCATTGAAAGCTTGTTCTTTTGAACGCGTTTATTTCTCAAGAGGTAATGATGCTGAGATTTACCAAGAAAGAAAAGACTTAGGTAAATTAATCTTCCCAGAAGTCCTAAAAGCAATCAACAACGACACAGATAATTCTGTATTTTCTTACATCCCAAATACCTCTGAAACTTCATTCTATGGTATGGTAGAAGGAGCTCAAGACTTCCTAAACCAAAGAAAAATAGCAGATATTTTAAAGTACAAAGAGATATTATCTGAAGAAAAATTACAAGAGATATTATCTGTTAAGCTGAGAACAGAAAAAATAGCTGTTAAAGATGCTAAACTAAGAACATTCATTACTGACGATAGCAGTAGAGACGATTTAGTAGCACACGTTTACGACGTTACGTATGGGGTAATTAAACCAACAGACAATTTAGTAATCATAGATGACAGTATAGTACGTGGTACTACTTTAAAGAAAAGTATCATTCGCATGTTAGACCGTCTTAACCCTAAACAAATCGTTGTTGTATCAGCAGCACCTCAGGTTCGTTATCCTGATTGCTATGGTATTGACATGGCTAAATTAGAAGGTTTAATCGCTTTTCAAGCTGCCATTGAACTACTGAAAGAACGAAACCTTTTACACATTGTAGAAGACGTTTACAATCGCTCAAAAGCACAAGAAGGTTTTGCAGACAATGATGTTATTAACTATGTAAAAGAAATTTATGCTCCTTTCACAGACACAGAGATTTCTGATAAAATTGCCGAATTGGTGAAAGATGCAGGAATAAACTCTCAAGTGAAAGTTGTATTCCAAACAATAGACAATTTACACGTTGCTTGTCCTAAAAACTTAGGAGATTGGTACTTCACTGGAAATTATCCTACCGTTGGAGGAAACAGAGTTGTAAATAGAGCTTTCATCAATTATTACGAAGGCAGAGACGAAAAGCCTTATTAGTAATTGCTATTATATAAAATAAAAAAGACTGCTAAATTAATTTTTAGCAGTCTTTTTTATATAAGTATTCTTCTGTGTTTATTAGCTTAACCAAAAATAGTAAGCGATAATTGCAATTAACACAGAACAAATAATGTTCAAGATAAAACCAGCTTTCATCATATCTTTTTGCTCGATATAACCTGTTCCAAATACAATAGCATTTGGCGGAGTAGCTACTGGCAACATAAATGCACACGATGCTCCTAATCCAATAATCATAGAAAGTCCTAATGGAGCAATTCCTAATTCTTCTGAAATAGAAATGAAGATTGGCACCAATAAAGCAGCACTCGCAGTATTCGATGTAAACTCAGTTAAGAAAATAATAAAGAACGATACTACTAATCCTATTGTGAAATAGTGGCTTCCTTTAATTAGAGATACCAATATATCAGCCATTACTTTACTCGCTCCTGAATCTTTAAGAACCATACTCAATGTAAGTCCTCCTCCAAATAACAATAACACTCCCCAATCAACATTGTGTTGCAACTCTTTCCATCGTGATACTTGGCTCACACAAATCAATATAAAAGCCATTAAAGAGATAAATGTATCAAAGTTAGTAAACTTACCTTCGAAGCCTACTAAGCCCGCTACTAACGGATTTAGGTCATTACTGAAAATCCAACATAACGCTGTGAAAATAAATATTGCCAAAGTCAACCATCTATCGAAATTCATAGGAATTTTCTCCGTTGAATCTGCGAATCTAAAGTTTAACTTAGGTCTAAAAACCATATAAATAATACCAATTACGACTGGCAATAAGATTACCACCATAGGCATTCCCATCTTCATCCAATCCGCAAAAGAGATATTTAATTGTGATGCTACAATTGCATTAGGCGGACTTCCTACCACTGTACCCATACCTCCAATACTCGCACTATAAGCTATACCGAGAAGAACAAAGACGTAAGTAGAACGATATTGATTCCTATCTAATTGACTTAACACCCCTATTACTAAAGGCAACATCATGGCAACAGTTGCAGTGTTACTTATCCACATAGAAAGTACTGCTGTTGCTCCGAAAAGATAAAATACAGCATAAGATAATCTACCCTTTGCTAAGTACATAATCTTATTTGCAATTATCGTATCTAATTTTTGAACGTGAAGCGCCCCTGCTAATACAAATCCTCCTAAGAATAGAAAAATCGTTGGATCCGCAAATGATGCCAATGCTGGTTTGGTGTCCTTCAATCCTAAAGCTATTGCGAGGACGGGGACAAAAATTGCTGTTGTCGTCACGTGAATTGCTTCCGTAAGCCATAATACAGCTACGAAAACAAGAAGAGCTAACCCTTTGTTTACCTGTGGTTCATAAGGTAGATAGTTAACTAATAATAGTAAAGTAACGACATTAAAAAATATAATGAGGTAATTACGTATAGACTTATGAGGTCGTCTTTCTGGTTCGTAATCTAATTTCATAATTTTTTTGTTTTCTAATTTTAACTTATATTAACAAATGTAAATTATTAAAATAATCTACACAACAAAAAGAAATGGGCTTATATAAATATATTACTTTTTCTCATCTAAAATTATTTATAACATAATTAAAACCATTAAATACACCATTATACCATATTAAACACAATAAACTTTAACTCATTATCCGATTATAATTAAATATTAACGATGAGACAAAAAAAAACCACCCAAATGGGTGGTTCTATAACAATACAAGAAAAAATTATGCTTCTCCTTGCCATTCTGAGTAAAATTGAGCCAAATATAGTTCCATAAACTTATGTCTATCTTCAGCCAATTTCATACCTGTTTCAGTATTCATTAGGTCTTTTAAACGAAGTAATTTCTCATAAAAATGATTAATTGTCGTCCCTTTACTATTCTTATACTCTTCCTTACTCATTCCAATTTTTGGATCGATTTCAGGATCGTATATTAGGTTGTTTTTATAACCTCCATAATTAAAGGTTCTCGCTATTCCTATAGCTCCAATAGCATCTAAACGATCTGCATCTTGAACAATGTCTAATTCTTTTGAACGAAACTTTTGCTCAAAATTACCTCCTTTAAAAGAAATGTTTTCAATTCCTTTTACAACATGATCAATCACCTCATCATCAAACGAAAGCTCACCTAAAAGAGTACGCGCCTTATTTGGTCCAACTGTTTCGTCTCCACCATGAAACTTACTATCAGCTATATCATGCAATAAAGCTATTAACTTCACCACAGTCAAATCTAATTCACCTTCATGCTTGGCAATTGACAACGCATTTCTATACACGCGCTCTATATGAAACCAATCATGACCACTTTCTGCGTTTTCTAATTCTCTTTTAACGTATAAAATTACGGCATCTATTCGTTTGTCCATTTTAGTATATTGTTTGCTATTTTACTACTTAATGATAGCTGGACGAACCCATTTGAAAATTTCCTCCTCTTTACCAATAACCATTCTATCAGCAACTCGAGCCATTCTTGTTGGAAGCTTCATCAGGTAGTCTCTTGCCTTTTCAGCCTCATCTGTTAAGTTTGTCAATTCAGCTATTTGCCATCTATCAATCAGCTTTTGCATAATATCGATATAATCATGTGCTGTATATACACCAATTCTTTGAGCTGAGTCAGAGAACTTCTCAAAAGCATCTCCCATTTTACCGCCTGATTCTCTAATCAAATTTGCAGGCATTGTAATTTTACGTTTCATCATATCAACAAAAGCAAGCATCATTTCACTTGGGTCAACTTTAAAGATACGATCGACAAACTCACTATATGCATGGTGGTGTCTCATCTCATCTCCTGCAATCAATCGACAAATTTTTGACAACTTGTGGTCCCCATATTGCTTCGCTAATTTTGCTACACGATTATGTGAAATATAAGTTGCTAACTCTTGAAAACTTGTAAACACAAAGTTTTTATAAGGGTCTCTGTCTGTTCCAGGGTCAAATCCATCATTAATTAAGTGTTGA
>JASLGC010000167.1 GCA_030150335.1 Flavobacterium sp. | reverse complement strand
GTTGTCAGCTACTTTATTTTGAATCAACTTATAAATATTATCAACCACAACAGGCACTTGCTTACGCACTGCTGCCCCTGTCTTTGCAGTTGGCAATCCAGCTACATCTCCTAATCCAAAGATATTAGCAAACTTCTTATGTTGTAAACTATTCAAATCAACGTCTAACCAACCTGCCTCATTTACCAATACAGACTCCTTCACGAACTTAGGCGCAGTTTGAGGTGGTGCTAAGTGTAAAAAATCAAACGACATTTCTACCACGCCATCTTCTAACTGACGAACTGCACTATCATCAGAAGTTACAAAACAATGATTGTCTTGAGAGTTAGTCATTTTGAAATAAACCTTCTTATTATCAGCATCTATCTTAATTGGATTGTGAAACGGTTTAAAGTCAATGCCATATCGCTTCACCACATCCATCAGTGTGTCCGCAATTTTCTTTACACCAAATATCACGCTACCTGGCATTGGAAAATATACTTTCGTCTTTTTATCCAAACCATTCTTGCGAAAATAATCACATGCCAAATACATAATCTTTTGAGGTGCTCCTCCACATTTAATAGGCGTATTTGGCTGTGTAAAAATAGCCGTTCCCCCTTTAAAAGCTTGCAACTGTTTCCACGTATGCTCTGGGTTGATATAATTACTACACACCACTCCTTTATCCACGGCATCTTGCAGTCCCTCAATCATGGTTAAATCATTTACCAAACCAGGACAAACCACTAAATAATCATACGTCAATACCGTATTTTTATCTGTTGCCACACTATTATTGTCCACATCAAAAGAAACCACCTTGTCTTTTATCCATTCTACACCATTGGGAATTAAATCCTTTGTATTTCTAATGGTCTTTTGTTTGTCATACGCTCCGGCACCAACTAATGTCCATGCAGGCTGATAATAATGCAATTCAGAAGGGTCTATAATCCCTATTTCAAGTGATGAATCTTTCTTTTTAAGCTGAGCCGCAGTCATTATTCCTGCAGTACCAGCCCCTATAATTAATATTTGATAATGAGTTTTCATTTGTTTGCTGTTTTTTTTGGTTGATTACCAAAATAGAAAAATACTCCCTTTTCTTCTGTAACATTTGTTACATAATCACCAACCTCTCTTTATTTTTACTATTAACGCAATTCTTACACAAAATTGTATTATTTACTACAATAACGCCCCGTCTTAAAATGGTTTCCTTGCCTTTTTCGTAACCAAATTTACAGCAATTATAAAGGGTATCGCAATTTTTGAAGATTAAAAAGACGTATAATGTCAAGAATGAATATTTACAAAGTTATTTTATGCAATATTTATACACGCAGTATATCATATTAAAACACCGTGTTATTGGTCAATGTATTATGTAGGTTATGCTTACCGTCAATAAAAGAAATGAACACCGACAATATCATGCAGAAACACATACTAAAAGCATATTCCTTTAAATTTACTTCACAAAAAAAGAGACACAATCTCTTGTGTCTCTTTTCTATAACTTAAATACGATATGAAATCTTATTCTCCTTTTAGTGCTTTACGAGAACGTGCTAATAACGTATTTTTTAATAACATTGCTATTGTCATTGGACCTACTCCTCCAGGAACAGGGGTAATGAATGCAGCTTTTTTACTTACTTCATCAAAGTCAACATCACCAGCGATAACGTAACCTCTTGGTGCATTCGCATCAGCTACACGAGTAATTCCAACGTCCACTACTGTAACTCCCTCTTTTACCATATCTGCTTTTAAGAAATGAGGTACACCTAAAGCAGAGATAATAATATCTGCTTCTCTTGTGATAGCTTCAATGTTCTTAGTACGGCTGTGCGTTAAGGTAACAGTAGCATCCCCAGGATACCCTTTTCTGCTCAAAAGAATACTCATCGGACGTCCAACAATATGAGAACGACCAATTACAACTACATTCTTTCCAGCTGTTTCAACTTTATAGCGCTCTAACAACTCCATGATTCCATAAGGAGTAGCAGGTAGGAATGTTTCCATTTCCAAAGCCATTCTACCAAAGTTTGTAGGGTGAAAACCATCTACATCTTTGTCAGGGTCGATTGCTAATAAAATTTTTTGTTCGTCGATGTGTTTCGGCAAAGGCAATTGAACAATGTACCCATCAATAGCTGGGTTCTCATTCAACTCTTTTACTTTAGCCAATAACTCATCTTCGGTTGTTTCTTCTGGCAAAGCAACCAAAGTAGATTCAAAACCTACCTTTTCACAAGATTTAACCTTACTTCCCACGTAAGTTAAACTTGCTCCGTTGTTACCAACAAGTACTGCTGCTAAGTGAGGAACTTTCTCACCGCGAGATTTCATCTGTTGAACCTCAACAGCAATCTCATTCTTGATATCTTCCGATACCTTTTTTCCGTCTAGTAGTTGCATTAAAAAATAAATAAGTGTGTGTTGTTATATATGTAAACTAAAGAAGGTTTAAACTTCATTACGAACCTTAAACCTTCTTGTTTTATTTTTATTGCATGCCTTTCATTTGGCCCATCATTCTCATCAAATTCTTTCCTTTTGACCCTTGCATCATTTTCATCATTTTGCTCATTTGGTCAAACTGCTTCAGCAGTTGATTCACTTGTTGAATATCCGTACCAGACCCTTTTGCGATTCTTTGCTTACGCTTCGCATCCAGAAGAGACGGTTTAGAACGCTCTTTCGGTGTCATTGAATTGATGATTGCCTCTATGTGCTTAAACGCGTCATCTTCAATTTCCACGTCTTTCAACGCTTTTCCAACACCTGGCAACATCCCTACCAAGTCTTTCATACTACCCATTTTCTTCACTTGTTGAATTTGCGCTAAGAAATCGTCAAATCCAAACTCATTTTTCGCAATTTTCTTTTGAATCTTACGAGCTTCCTCTTCATCATATTGCTCTTGTGCACGTTCTACTAACGAAATAACGTCACCCATCCCAAGGATACGGTCAGCCATACGTTCTGGATAGAACACATCAATTGCATCCATTTTCTCTCCTGTACCAATAAACTTAATTGGTTTATTAACTACAGATTTAATTGAAATGGCAGCCCCTCCACGAGTATCCCCATCTAATTTAGTAAGGATAACCCCGTCAAAGTTTAATCTATCATTAAATGCTTTTGCAGTATTTACAGCATCTTGTCCTGTCATAGAATCCACTACGAACAATGTTTCGTGTGGTGTAATTGCTTTGTGAATATTAGCAATCTCCGCCATCATCTCTTCATCAACTGCCAAACGACCAGCTGTATCGACAATAACTACGTTGAATCCTTTTGCTTTTGCATGCTTAATCGCATTCTCAGCAATTTCTACTGGATTGTTATTTCCTTCTTCTGAATAAACCTCAACACCAAGTTGTTCTCCAACTACGTGTAACTGGTTAATCGCAGCAGGACGATAAACGTCACATGCTACTAATAAAGGAGTTTTATTCTTTTTAGTTTTTAAAAAGTTAGCCAATTTACCAGAGAAGGTAGTTTTACCAGACCCTTGTAATCCTGACATTAAAATCACAGTTGGATTACCTGACAAGTTGATACCAGCGGCCTCTCCACCCATCAATTGTGTTAGTTCGTCTTTAACGACTTTCACCATCAACTGACCTGGTTGTAGAGTTGTAAGTACTTCTTGTCCTAAGGCTTTTTCTTTTACTGTATTGGTAAAATCTTTCGCAATTTTAAAGTTAACGTCGGCATCTAATAATGCTCTACGTACTTCCTTTAAAGTATCTGCTACATTGACTTCAGTAATTTTACCATGTCCCTTAAGGATATGAAAGGCTTTATCTAATTTATCGCTTAAATTATCAAACATATCGGTATTCTTTTAATACTTTGAGTCGCCAAAGATACTATATAACTCGTTAAGTCACAAAAAGCAAAAGCAGGAAAACATACTTTTTTTAAATAATCTTTTTTCAAGCCTATTTTTCGAAGATTCTACTCCTTCTTTTTCAACACTTTTCTTCTCAAAATCAACTTTATTTGTACCTCTTAACTCTACCCAAACAATAAAAGCTTATCCTTGAAATACCCCATTGATTTATAAATAGGCTAAAGTAATAGTAAACAACAACTCCTTATCATGATAAAAACAAGAGGAACTCCAATTGCTAATCACAGTAAAAAAGCTACGCATCAGATTAGACCTTAAACACCATAAATTCGTAAAATCTATAAATTCCTTTGCCATTTGCACACTTCTTATGCTTTTCTTTTTCTCTTTTATCCCTATTTTTGCCACTTAATAAACAACAATATGCCCACTTCTAAACCTCTTTTTAGAGTATTTCAATCCGATATAAGTGCAATTGAATTACCTAAAAAGTTTACATATCCTTTTTATTACGAACCTCATCAATTGTCTATTCTTGCTGCTCAAGAATTGCAAGAGGAATTGGCTACAAACCCTGTAATCACACCTTTTTTTAACAAGAATAATCCTGATTATCTATTTTCAGGAAAGATGTTTGGTGTCCTAATTGTAAAAAATAAAGCCGATGAAATAGGCTATTTAACAGCCTTTTCAGGTAAGTTAGGTCCTCTTTCTCACATAGAAGGATATGTACCTGCGGTTTTTGATATATGGGACAAAGAAGGCTTTTTTATCAAAGATGGGGTGATTCTTACGACTATCAACACCAGAATAGAAGAGTTAGAGGCAGACCATACTTACCAAGATGCAAAGGCATTATTGGCTAAGCAATTGATAGAAGAACAAAATGCTATTCAAGAGAAAAAAGCAGAGGTAAAGAAGTTGAAAAACGAACGAAAAGCAGCGAGAAATGAGCAAACAGCCATTTTAACTGCTGAGGAATTTACTGCTTTTAACGATGATTTGATTAAGCAAAGCCTTAGAGATAAACACGAACTACGCGTGCTTACTATTTATTGGGAAGAGCAAATCGCACAAACAAAAGAAGTGATTGACTCTTTTGAAAATATCATTAATGACCTAAAAGAAGAAAGAAAACAAAAGTCAAATGCCCTTCAGAAAAGGCTATTTCAACAATACCGATTTTTAAATAACAACGGAGAGGAACGAGACTTATTGGATATATTTGAACAAACGGCTGTACAGCAACCTCCTGCAGCAGCTGGAGATTGTGCAGCTCCTAAATTATTGCAATATGCTTATCTAAATGGATATAGCCCTATTGCAATGGCTGAGTTCTGGTGGGGAGAATCTCCTAAATCTGAAATTAGAAAACACCAACACTACTACCCTGCTTGTCGTGGTAAGTGTGAGCCTATTTTAGGACACATGCTACAAGGTTTGGAGATTGACGACAATCCTTTGTTACTTAACCCAGCGTTGAACAAACCCTTGGAAATCGTCTTTGAAGATGAGTATTTCGCTATTGTCAACAAACCAGAGGAGTTCTTATCTGTTCCCGGCATTTTCATTCACGATTCAGTACAAGAACGCATGAAGTTGAGATACCCAAAAGCGAG
Source organism: Flavobacterium sp. (assembly GCA_030150335.1). GTDB lineage: Bacteria > Bacteroidota > Bacteroidia > Flavobacteriales > Flavobacteriaceae > Flavobacterium. The sequence continues at coordinate 4,483 of JASLGC010000167.1, read as the reverse complement.
TGGTCCTTTAATTGTACACCGATTAGACATGGCTACTTCAGGAATCTTAATCATCGCCAAAGACAAGGATTCTCATAAAGCATTACAAAGTCAATTTATCAGAAAGAAAGTTGAGAAACGCTATGTTGCCTTACTTGATGGTAATGTTACAGAAGACGAAGGAATAATCGACTTGCCATTGCGAGTGGACTTAGACGACCGCCCCCGTCAGATGGTTTGCTATGAATACGGTAAATACGCTAAAACAAAATGGGAAGTTGTGGAGCGAAAAGACGGTAAAACGAAGGTGTACTTCTACCCGATTACAGGGCGTACGCACCAGTTGAGAGTACACGCTTCTCACCCTAAGGGATTGAACACCCCTATTCTTGGCGATGATTTGTACGGTACTAAAGCAAATAGACTGCACTTACATGCTAATAAAATCACTTTTAAACATCCAAAAACACAAGAGGAACTATCATTTGAGGTAAAAGAAAACTTCTAAAGTCTTATTTTTTAATAACTTTACTTTTTAACTCATTTATATATGTCTGATAAAAAAGCGCAATTGCGCAAACACAAACAGATTGCTACTGGATTATTCATTCTAATGGCAATAGTGTATGTGGTTATGGTTTACAGTTTAAAACACGCACCAGCTGCTTGGATGGGATATGTCAAAGCCTTTTCAGAAGCGGCAATGGTAGGTGCTTTGGCGGATTGGTTTGCTGTAACGGCTTTGTTTCGCCACCCAATGGGACTGAATATCCCACACACAAACTTAATCGTCAATAGTAAAAATAAAATTGGAGACAACCTTGGAGACTTTGTTACAGATAACTTCTTAACCTCTGAAAATATTCGTCCTTATGTCGAGAAAATAGACTTAGCTTCTATTATTTCAGGGTGGTTAGCAAAAGAGAAAAACCAAGTTGTATTACAAAATGAAATTACAAATTTGGCCAAGAGAATCTTGTTAGACTTAGAAGATAAAACAGTTGTTTCTTTCTTAGCAAGTAAAGCAAAAGAAGGAATTGCAGCCATTAATGTACAGAGTTTTGTAGCACAAGGTCTGATGTATGCTGTAGAAAATGGAGAGCACAACAGATTAATTGATGTGGTAATTCCAAAAGCACAGGTTTATGTAGAAGAACACCGCGAGGAGATATATGCAAAAATCGTTGAAAAGAAACCTCTTTTGGGACTTATCGGTGGTAAAGCAGTAACGAATCAATTGGTTAGCGGGGTTAATACCTTTTTAGAGGATATTGCTCAAGACCAAAACCACAAGATTAGAAAAGAAATTACCCTACGCTTAGAAATGCTTGCTGTAGATATTGAAGCGTCTGAGAAATGGAAAGCGAAGTTTGACGAGATTATTTCTCAGTTTATTACAGATGATACTATTGAAACTTATATCAGCGACTTCTGGAGTTCTACAAAAGAAAATATCCTAATGCAGTTAGATGACAACAGTTCTATTCTGAGAAAATACATTCAAAAGAGTATTGCTAATATTGCTACGGACTTAGAGCAAAATGTGGAATTAAGAGCAAAAATAAACAAGTGGGTTCAATACGCTATTTATCGTTTAGCGCTTAAAAACACAAAAGAAGTTGGTCAATTAATACGAAATACCGTTGACAGTTGGGACGGTCGTGAATTAAGTGACAAATTAGAACTTGAAGTAGGAAAAGACTTACAGTTCATCCGAATTAACGGAACAATCGTAGGAGGACTTGTAGGATTGCTTATTTACATCATTACAAGTTTTATCTAACATTTACATACCAAAAAAGGCGACAAAATTGATTTGTCGCCTTTTTTTATGCTTAGTTGTCAGCCACACCTTGTTTGCTAACTTCTTTTCCATTCTTATCTTTAATCGTGATACTCACGCCGTGAAGCACCTCTACCTCTTGTGCATCTAACAGAATCATAATCTCCTCTGCTGTCTTTTTGTTTTTAAACTCCAATACTCTTGTTCCCATTGAACCTTGAATATCTAAACATCCTTCCAAAACTAAAGCAGGGTGTTCACTCATCTTAGCACCTTTGTTCCAAATCGCAAGACGCATTACATCTCCACTCACATTATCCACACGCCACGTTTCTCCTTCTACATCAATCACAGCAAAAGGTTCGTGGTACTTCTGAACACTCTTATGCAAGCGTTCTCTATCTTTTTGAATCAATGATTTTCTCCATTTTTGCTCTAAAGGAGTATCTCTATTAATTCTATAAATAACTCCGTTATCGTCAATCCAAAGCTCTCCGTCTTTCAACATCGTTCCTCTCCAACCTACTGTACTCCAATCTTCAAGTGTAGAATTAGCAATCTCGTTCACTAATTCTTTATCGAATATTTGGTCAAAGCGAACAATAAACTCTTTGGCAGTACTCACTTCTGGAATTGGGTAACTTCTATATAAAGGGTATCCGATATGATTGGCGATTTCTTCCTTATCGTCGTTCTGAAAAACAGCAATTAGGTTATTTACCTTTTCTGTCATCTCAGCAGATAAGCCGTTATCTTGAGCGAAACTATTTGTTCCCATTAATAAAACAAGGAATAATACAATCTGTTTCATGGTCTATTTTTATTAGTCTAATCTATTTTACAAAGCGATTTCTCAAATGGTCTGACAACAATTTCTGTACTTGTGCATCAGATTCCGTTGCTTTAAGAAAATCAAAATGAGCTAATATTTCTCTTCTTCTCTCATCAGATAAGGTAATATCTGCTGTGCTTAAAAAGGTATCAAAAGAAACATGTGCTGCGCAAACGTAGTCAAACAAATAGTCCTTTCCCCCTCTTTCTAAGAGTTCCTGAGCAAACAAATTAAACTTATTAAACACCACAAAGTTCAACTGAGTAGTTTTTCCCATGGTGATGAATAACTCGCGAATTAAGTCAAGACTAACCGTGTGTATTTGCTCACATACTAATTCTGCAATTTGCATTCTAAAAAGGTAGTTAGCATCTTTAAACTTTGCACCGAATTTCTCATTCCACTCCAACGCCAACCACTCACTATCCTCTTGTGTATAGTTATCAATAAACTCTTGAAAACTCAGATTAATTGTTTGCATACTTTCTTTTTTATTCTACCCTTTTTGCAAAACTACAATTAATATAAGAGTTAGCTTTAATATGGATGGAAAATATAAAACAAAATGCAGTATTATTATTTTTTCAAATAACAATACTGCATTGCTGTAATTCTTTATCAAAAAGAGAAATAACCAATACGATTACATGCTCTTTCTTAGTTTATTTTCATATCAAGTACCGTTCTCTCTGGTTCTGTTACTGAAAACACTTTATGGCAAGTCCACTTTTTATCTTCTTCTAAACCTTCTACAGTATTTCCATCTTCAATTACTTCTCCTACATGTAGTAAGTAGTAAGTGTAATCCCATAAGCGATTTGCTATACCATCAATCAAGTTATCATCATTGTAGAAAATCTGCAAGTCTGACAGCCCTAAAGCATGCAGTCCCACCGTATCCATTAACAACCTACCTTGTTCTGTTTCCTCCACATTGTACAAACGCACATTGATAAACAAATCTAAAGCAATATAGTTTGGGTCTTGACAATCGTCAATAAACGTTTGTGCATCTAACAACTTTTGTCCGTGCACTGAAACAATAACCTGTGGATTAGACACCTTAATCATCGCACATAAAAGTTGCTGTACTAACACCACGCGAATACGAGGGTCTAAACTACGGCTCAAGAAATCTGTAACAGCAATCTCGTACTTACAGTTAGCATACGCTTCTTCTGCACCATCCCAATGCCAGTTTTGTTGGAAATAAGCATCTGTCAATTCTGCTTTTTGGTCATCTTCAGAGCGAAGTATTACACATTGTGCAGGACCTGTTCCGTTCTTTAATTCTATCTTACAATCAGGGAAAATAAATACATTAGCATCGCTGTCAAAAGTAACATTTGGATATACTTTGTGCAATTCAGTTAAAACCGCATTCATATCAATTGCTGGCTTTTCTGCATACAACAATTTAAACATCGCTATTTTTGGTGCGTTACCTATTTTCTTATGCTTCATAGCTTATCTTATTTTAATCTGAAGTAACTTCAGTAGATTAATTCTTTACTCTCTATAAATGTAAGGAAAAGTGTCTGTAAGCCCTAAGCTTATTTAACATTTTCGCATTGTTTACTATACAAAAGTAAAGCCAATTTAACGTGTAAGTCAACTTATTTTTGGAGTTTGTCCGTCTTATAGCCCAATTCTTGTAATAAAGCTATTCCATCGACAGCCAATTGTGCTTCATGCCCATTCCATCCTTTGCTAATTCCACAATCCAAAGCCAAACGAATAAATTTAGGTCTATTGAGATTGACGACTTCTTCTTGTTTAGTATGTTCATTATACAACAATACACCGTGATTTAAGGGATTGCCCACATAGTAATCATCCAATGTTTTAAAGTGCACCAATAATGCAAAACGACTGTATCCATCAATAAA
>JASLGC010000200.1 GCA_030150335.1 Flavobacterium sp. | reverse complement strand
TGTCCAGTATCTGGATTAGTTACAAAATTGGTCGTTCTACGCATTGCAGAAATACTCGTGTACGTGTGATTTAAGTAATTAATATTACCACTTACCCACCAATAAGAAGGAGCCCGGTACTCTAATCCAAGAGATAGAGCTGTTTGAGGGCCATTAGCGACCTTATAATCCTTCAGGTATGCAATACCATAGTCAAAAGTCTTTGCAACGTTATCAGAGTTTAATTTTACGTTAGGAGTATTTGTATAGATAGACTGACCAATTGCAACAGCTGCATTTGTTTTAATGGTTTGAGTGATTTTATACTCAGCACCAAGTTCAATTCCTAAATTGCGTTTATTAACGCCTGTCAAAAACTCAGACACAAAAGCACCACCTGTAGATGTTAAGTATTCTCCATTAGCGTCTGTGATTCCAATACCATCCGCATAATAAAAGTTTACCTGAGTACTATTCTTGATTTCGTTCAAGTAAGCAGTAAGACGTGCTCTAAGTCTTGAATCCCTAATAATATAGCTACCATCAATGCTAAATACATTTTCATTAGAAATATTTGACGTTATCGTATTATTCACTCTTGCATTAGCGAATGTATTACGGATTGTTGGAGCTTGATTGTAATACGCTATATTCATGTTTAACGCATGTCTACCAGTAAAGTGATAAGTAGCACCGCCTTTAAAGCCTAAATTTGTAAACTCCACTAAATCACTATTTCCAAGCGAGTTTGTTGGATAAATACCATTTCGATACAACCCCTCTCTTTTATAACCCGTATAGGCAGATTTATGTGCCAAATAAAAGTTGAATTTATCATAGTCGAAAAGGAATTGAGTAAACACTTCAATTACGTCAGCATAGATGTTGTAGTTGTAGCCAAACTTATCACCTTCACCGATGTATCTGTTAGGATTGTTTAAATCACTATCCTGCTTACCATAAGCTTGATATGTATCAACATCCTTAAACGAATCACCTCCAAGCAAGTCAATCGCCTTTTTGAAATTGGAAGATTTTAGTTTTCTATAGTTAACACCTGCATCAAAAGTTACATGCTCAGAAAGAACAGACTTTAGATTTGAATTAAAGGATAGCGTTTTGTCTTCTTGACGATCTTCATATAAGATGATTTTGCTAATTCCATTATTTGCTTGATTGATGGTGTACATCCAATTCCAATCAAGCTGTCCATTTTCTGAGAATTCTCGCTTTACTGATTCAGCTTGGTTTAGTAATGAATTAGTTTCTACTTTAAAATCGTCATCTTCGGGCAAATTATTAAACTCATCCGCGTTCATAGTCCAATACGCAGGAGCAATCCTGTTTAGATAATAGCTTGGCATTTTCTTATAATTAGTCGGATCAGGATTCATATTGTCTATATATCCAAGACGACTATTGGCGATGTGGCCAAATTGATAAGCTGCAGTAGTAGTTAAGGTGTTTTGATTGTTTATTTTCCAGTAATGAGTAAGCATGAAGATAGGCTCCTCTAAATTCTTATAACGCGCATTGCGTTTATCTCCACTTTGATTACCCCAATAAGCGTTGTAATTCACACCTTTCAGTGCTATTTGCTCATCTGTAAGAGGAGAATTCTTTCCTCGTTTATTTTGTGCGTAAATAGCAGATAAGTTTAAGCTGTGATTTTCATTTAGCTTTTTCTCAACAGAAGCAAATAGAGACAATGCATCGTAGTTTGTACCCTCCCAATAACCTTCTTTTGCGCCGCGATAAGAAGTTGAAACAACATAAGCCCAACCATTTTTATTCATTCCTGATGAGTGAATCGCAAAAGGACGCCAATTGTAATTAGTATTAGCACCAGATACTCCCACTTTTGTACCTTTTCTAATATGAGAGGCTCGGGTAGAAATTGCTTGCGTACCAAGAATACCTCCAAACGTTACGTCTGAAGGAGTAGAACCTGCAGAAACCACTTGGTTACGTGTTGCATCATTTAGTCCACCCCAGTTACCCCATTGTGGTCGTCCATCGTAAATCTTGTTCATCACAACACCATTGATAAGTGTCTTTCCAAATTCATTATCCAATCCCCGAACTCTGAAAAATGCTGAACCCCAATTAAAAGCTGCCGCTTGTTGATACGGATCTTTAGTCGCTTGTAGTAAGCCAGCGGAATTGTCGTATCCAACATTGTCATCACCAAGATCATTTTCAGACAATGAGATTAACCCCATTTGAGCAATTAGCGTATAATCTTCCTCAAGGTAGATTGTTTCTAAGTCAATGTCTTGTTCATGGAGAAGAATAGGGAATCTTTTGGTGATGTAGCCCGAATAGGAGATAATAAGATGGTGATCGCCTGTTCTGGTTTCCTCCAAAACAAAATAACCTTCGTTGTCGGTTAGGGAAGAAATGTTTGTAGCATCAATTCTCAAAGTAACCGCATTGATAGGTGCTTGAGATTTAGCGTCAACAATCCGTCCTCTAATTTTTTGTATTCCTTGTGCAAAACTTACGGTTGCAAAAAATACAAAGGACATTGTACATAGAATTTTTCTCATAAATTAAAAATTAGTTATTATGAAATAAAGCTTAAGCGCTTATTTTACAACAAGTTATTTTAATTTATTCGTTCCATTATTATGTTTTATGTTATGATAAGGTTATGTTTTTGGTTAAAATAGAGCCTTTTTATTTCTTTATTTAATATTTGGAGGTAGTAGTGTTTGAATTGTTAAAAAACTAAAAGCGAGCGAAGGAGGATGCAAGTCATATTTGTTATAGATGTTGACAATAAAATTCTGATGTAATAGAAGTGGATAGGGGGGGAAAGAGCTAAATAGGAAAGAAGTAAGTATTTTGTGTAGTAATTAAATATTTTGATAGTTAAGAAAAATGATTGATAGTCTTTGAGGTTAAATAAGAGCTTTGTAGGAAAGATATGCGTGAATTCTTACAATAGTGATAATCTTTTGTAGTATAAAGCTTACGGAGTTTTATTTCGGATGTAATCGCGTAAGATAAGGTTGTTGTTTCTATTACTTTTTTAGTTGAGTATAGTGCATAAAAAAAGCCCGGCGTATGCCGAGCTTTTTTGTTTATGTTTTAATCGAAGTGATTATTCGAAAGAAATACCATCAATGATAACATCGAAAGTTCCTCCGCTTGCAAATCTAAATTGTAAGAATCCTCCTTTTCCTGTGTTATTTATTAATGTACTTTGTATAGGTAAAATTACTTTAACCCAATCTTTCGCATCGACTTTTCCAGCATAGTCATTAAAAGAACCTTCAACTCCTGGAACTGTAATAGAACCTGAAGCTCCATTTAATGCATCTTTTATGCTATAGTTTGCTATGATGGCATCAGTTTCATTTAATGTATTTACAACAAAAGTTCCTCTATCGTTACTTTTTCCTCCTTGAGTACTATTACCTTTCACGTAAAAAACTATGTTTTTCGCATTTGCAGGAATTGATACATTAGGAATAGAAAAACCAGCAGCATTATTAGTTGATGTTCCTGTTATTTGAAAAGCATTTCCTTTAGTTTTTCCATCAGCTTGTTTAACAGTAATACCTTTATTATTTAGAGTTATAATATCAGTAAAATTTCCTGTTTTACCTAAAACAGTAATTGCATTTGCTGTTTCGCCTGGTTGTTCACCACCTTCACCTGGAGTTTCAGGATCAGTTGGTTTTTCAGGGTCAGTAGGAGTTTCTCCTCCTGGAACTGGAGTACCATCTTCAAAACGAATTTCGTCAATTACTAAATCGTAATCACTTGGAATAGTATTTGTTTTACCTCCATATTTGAAACCGATAAAGTCTCCTTTTCCTGTAGTATTGTAATTAAATCCTTCAGCATTTAAAACAACTTTTATCCATTCTCCTTTAGTATCAATTTCACCTTCATATATGTTGATAAATTTTTCTTCTGTACTTAATTTAGATTTTTGAATAGTTTTACTTGTCGAAATATTCTCTAAGTTATACGCTACATAAGAACCATCAGCTTGATATAAGTTGATAGAAAGAGATCTTTTACTTGCTTTACCTTTCATTAAGAAAGAGATTTTTGTACCATTAGTAGGAACTTTTACATTAGTAACAGTAAAAGCATATCCTGTTTTAGCAGGAACTCCTTTGAATTCTAAACCTGTACTACCATTCCATCCTTTACCTTTTCCTTCTACTGCAAATTCTAATCCATAAGTAGGATTAATAGAAGATATAAAGTCAGGGAAGTTGTTAAAATCAGAACCTGGGAAAGCTAAGAACTTACCTGGTTCAACTGTGATATCTTCAGGAGTTTCAGGGTCAACAGGACCAGAAGCACCTTCAAAAGGATCTTGATTTAAGTCTAAATCTTCCCAGAATCTTGGTACGAATTGGTAAACCAAATTA
>JASLGC010000196.1 GCA_030150335.1 Flavobacterium sp. | reverse complement strand
GTTTTGACGACTCAGGTGCTCGTTATGACAAAGATGGTAACTTAAACAACTGGTGGACTGATGCTGACTTAGAGCGTTTTACTAAATTAGGTAATGCACTTGCTGATCAATACAGCGCATTAGAGCCGCTACCAGAAGTATTTGTAGATGGTAAATTTACTTTAGGTGAAAATATCGGTGACTTAGGTGGTGTAAACGCTGCTTATGACGGATTACAACTTTACTTAAAAGAAAACGGAAACCCTGGATTAATCGATGGATTTACACCAGAACAACGTTTCTTTATTTCATGGGGTACTATTTGGAGAACGAAAGCTCGTGATGAAGCTATCAAAAACCAAGTAAAAACTGACCCACACGCTCCTGGACACTACAGAGCTTATGTTCCTTTACAAAATGTTGATGCATTCTATGATGCATTCGATATTAAAGAAGGTAACAAACTATACATTAAACCAGAAGAGAGAGTTAAGATTTGGTAATTTTCTCCTGACAATAAATCTAAAAACGGCTTCAATATTTGAGGCCGTTTTTTTTATGCTTTATATCTCCTTTTACATCCCACTACACTCATCTCCAGTACCCCCTAAAATAAACTCATTTTACACCATAAAAAAACCACCTTGAAAGGTGGTTTAAATCTTAGTAAAACAATTACTTTATATGCTTATCTATCGCTAAAATCATTGGATCTGTCTTTAAAATCCAAGCGTAATACTCTTTTTCACCATACAATTGATTGATAAATTCAGCAGCTAAAAACCTTTTTACAAGCTCTTTTCGCTTATCTAATTTAAAGAACAACTTATTAGACTCCAAGTGTTTGATAAATGCATTATATTCTCTATCTCCTTGCTGAACATAAGCCGAAATCGCTTCATGAGACATTGCTGTAAACTTACTTCTATCCTTATCTATCTCTCCAAATACAAAGTGATTAACGATATTCGACTTCATCAACATTATCGTAGTTTCCTCTCCGTGCTGTTCTGCGATAGGAACAAATACATCGGGAACAATTCCCCCTCCGCCATATACCGTTTTCCCTTTTAAGGTTTTAAACTGTAAACTATCTGCAATCTTGATACTATCAGCAGCATAAAGCTCCCCATGCTCATAACGAGCTTTAAAATCATTATTATAACTTTCTATCCCATTGCTATACGATTTCTGAATAGAACGTCCAGATGGCGTGTAATAGCGTGCAGTAGTCAATCTAATCGCAGACCCATCTCCTAACATCAATTCTCGTTGAACAAGCCCTTTTCCAAAACTTCGTCTTCCGACTATAGTTCCTCTATCATTATCCTGTACTGCTCCTGCTACAATCTCACTTGCAGATGCAGAATTCTCATTGATTAAAACATACAGTGGCTTGTTTACAAACAAACCATGACCTTTACTTCTATTAACCGTTTCTTGTCCTCCTTTATTAATTGTCTTGACAATGACTTCTCCTTTTGCCAATACATCATCAAGCATTTTTATTGCCTGATCCATGTATCCTCCTCCATTATCGCGCAGGTCTAAAATCAATCCTGTAATATTCAAGGCAGTCAATTCTTGTAATGCAGCACTGAACTCCTGATAAGTGGTACTTGCAAAGCGATTTATCTTTATATAACCATTCCCATCAGCCAACTTTATGGCAACATCAACACTCTTAATCGGAATCGGTTGTCTATTTACCACAATATTCATCGTTTTTCCAGTCGTTTTACGATAAACAGATAAATGCACATCTGTATTCTCTTCTCCTCTCAAAACGTTAGCAATCGTATCATTACTTATTCCCTTGCCAAAAAGCTTCGTTTTATCCGCACTAAGAATCCTATCTCCACCTTTTATTCCTGCCTTAGCCGCAGGTCCTCCAGCTACTTCTTTGATTACTGCAATACTATCTTTATAGAAATAATACTGAATACCAATTCCAACAAAACTACCCTTCATTGACTCAGTAACCGACTGCATATCATTCTTAGCAATGTATATTGAATGCGGATCAAGCTGCTCTAAAATAGAAGAAACAGTCTTGTCAACTATAGAATCTGTATCGACATTATCTACGTACTCCTGCTCAATAAAATCAATTAACCGATTTAGTTTAAGCTTATTGTGGTTAGTATAAAAACCACTCTTACCTCTTTGAGAAGCAGACACAACAAATCCTCCCAAGAGAATACCCAAGGAAAGAGATATTGAAATGATAAGTGGCCAAAAATACTTTTTCATCTTTTTATTAATTAATCTAAATCGGGCAAATGAACTACTTCAACACCTGCTTTTTCAAGGAAGTTAATACCTTCTACGTCTTTATACCCCTCCAGATACACAACGCGTTTTATACCTGCCTGATGTATTAATTTACTACAATCGCGACAAGGAGACATTGTGATATAAAGAGTTGCATCTTGACAACTTTGTGTTGAACTTGCCACCTTTAGAATAGCATTAGCTTCTGCATGAAGAACATACCAATGTGTATTCTCATTATCATCCTCACAACAATTTTCAAATCCAGTCGGCGTTCCATTATATCCGTCTGAAATAATCATTCTGTCTTTCACAATGATTGCTCCTACTTGTTTTCTCTTACAATAAGAAAGTTGTCCCCACTCACGAGCAATTCGCAAATAGGCTTTATCGTATTTCGTATTTTTAGTTGTATCCATATAAAATAGCTCGGTTTTCAATGCTTTAATAGTCATTGAACAACAAAAATAAGCATTCCATTTGTTATTCAAGCGCTTACTTAACTATAAAAAAGCAACGTTAATCGTTATAAATTCTCCCGTATCACAGCATCAATAATTCTTCGCAACTCTTAAAACTATTGTATTAAAATCAATTAAAGCAATGTATTAAGGCGACTTTACAAGTATTTTACTACATTTATTACAAGTAATTAATTATTTTTTATTATCTTACTTTCACAACTAATTCAAATACTATTAACCCCTAAATTATATTAAAATGGCATACTCAGATTTATTTGACAGTGGATTTAAAGATAGAAACAAAGGCCATTTTGCTTCGATTGTACGTGTTGCATTAGCTAATGGACACTTCAGTCCGGAAGAGAAAGCCTTTTTAGACGAACTTGCAAATCGTTTAGAGATATCTGTAGAAGAGTACAAAAACATATTGGCGGATCCAGAAAAATATCCTGTAAATCCTCCTTATTTGGAAATTCATCGAATAGAAAGGCTATACGATTTAGCAAGAATGGTATATGTAAACCATGTATTGGGTCCAAAACAAAAAGAGATTTTGAAAAAATTTGCTGTTGCACTTGGCTTTAGTCAAGACATCGACTATTTAGTTGACAAAGCATTATCGCTATTAGTCTTAAATGTTGACATTGATACATTTATTGCAGAAATGCACAATTTAAAAAAGAAATAAAAAAGCTTAACAAAATAAGCACTATTAAGCTATAAGCTAAAAGAGGATGTCCTAAAAAGGCATCCTCTTTTCTTTTTAAAATTCTTCTTATTTGAAGTTATCAACAAGTACTTAACAATCCAAAAATCACGTGATGCCTTCATTTTAATATCGGATAATATTCCCCTTTAAAGTAAACAAGCATCTGCTCTTACTTTACTTGCTCCCATAATAATCAGTAAATGTTATCGTAGTGCTTACATAATATTTCCATAATTCTTATGGGAGCATTATGGTACCACTATGGTACCACTATGGGAGCACTCAAATTATGAGCGCCGAAAAAACGGTCTCTTCCTGCTATAGCTGTACAGTTATAGTTAATAATCCTGTTTTTAATCTACAAGTAGTCTTTTCTCTGCCTTTGGCCTGTAATAAATCTTCATTTTATTAAAAAGTACTATAATGTTTAAATGTGCTTGAGTAGGAATTAACCTATCGCAACTATCATCCATCCTTCTTGGATTATAAGCATGTACTATTTTACCGATTGCTTCTTTGCTTTCATTTTATGCAAAATGAGAACAAAAAAAAGGAGCTGTTTTACAACAGCTCCTTTTCTATATATACTTGAATATTCTTATTTCTTCATGAATTCTTCAGCCTTCTCTACCATGTTTTTGCTTCCACAAAAGAATGGTACTCTTTGGTGTAATTCAGTAGGCTCAACTTCCATAATACGTTTGTATCCATCAGTTGCTCTACCACCAGCTTGCTCTACAATGAAAGCAATTGGATTACATTCATACAACAATCTCAATTTACCTTTTGGTGCTTTTGTACTCGTTGGATAAATATAAATACCTCCTTTAAGGATGTTTCTGTGAATATCTGAAACTAAACTACCAATATATCTTGAAGTATAAGGACGCTCTCCTTCTTCTGCTTGGCAATATTTCAAATAATCTTTTACTCCTTGTGGAAAATGTACGTAGTTACCCTCGTTGATAGAGTAAATATTTCCATCTTCTTTAATTTTCATATTTGGATGAGATAGGAAGAAAGTTCCAATTGCTGGGTTTAATGTAAATCCGTGAACTCCATTACCAGTAGTGTAAACTAACATAGTAGAAGAACCGTAAACAATATAACCTGCAGCAACTTGATTATCTCCTTTTTGTAAAAAGTCTTCACTCGTAACAGGCGTTCCTATTGGAGTAACACGTCTATAAATAGAAAAAATAGTTCCTACAGATACATTCACATCAATATTTGAAGACCCATCAAGTGGATCCATAAGAACAACGTATTTATTATCATTACTTCCATTTCTACCATGGATTGATATAAAATCGTCCTCCTCTTCTGAAGCAATACCACAAACAATCTCTCTGTTGATCAACGTTTGAATAAATACTTCGTTTGCGAAAACATCTAATTTTTGTTGTTGCTCGCCTTGAACGTTTTGTTTTCCAAAAGCTCCTACGATATCAACTAACCCTGCTTGGTTCACTTGGTGACTTACGACTTTAGCAGCTAGTCTAAGAGAATTGATTAATCTTGATAACTCACCAGAAGAATATTTAAAATCTTCCTGTTTTTCAATAATAAACTCTCCTAAAGTCTGGTTTCTTTCTGTTGTCATTTTTAAAAATGATTCTTAAGTTGTGTATTTTACACTGCAAATATCGTTAATTTTGTCATTGTATCTATGATATTAACCATTAAATCAACAAC
>JASLGC010000187.1 GCA_030150335.1 Flavobacterium sp. | reverse complement strand
AAATTTGTGGTGCCTCCAGGAATCGAACCAGGGACACAAGGATTTTCAGTCCTTTGCTCTACCAACTGAGCTAAGGCACCAGTTTGGCTTTTAGTAATGAACAATGTTGTTCTGTTAAGCGGTTGCAAATATAGAACAGTTTTTCTTTCTTCCAAAACTTTTTTAGAAAAAATTCATTTACTACCTTTGCTAAACTTAAAAAAAACGCATGATTTTAGCCATAGACATCGGCAATACCAGAACGAAAATAGCTATGTTTGAAAACGATACGATTTCAGACACCTTATTTTTCGAAGGTGAAAAAAAAATTAAAAATTTTTTAAAAAATTTCTCAATCACTAATGGAAAACCACGAATCATCTTGTCTTCCGTTGGAAAATTGGAAGAAGAAACTTTGCTTTGGTTAAAACAAAATACAGATCTTATCGTTATATCCCATAAAAGCACCTTCCCTTTTAAGAATTTATATGCAACGCCAAACACACTTGGTATTGACAGAATGGTTCTTTCTGCTGGTGCTGTTTTAAAATACCAAAAACAAAATCGCTTAATTATCGATGCTGGAACGTGTATTACTTATGATTTTATAAATGAACATGACGAATATCTTGGCGGAGCTATTTCTCCAGGACTAATGTTAAGATATAAATCACTAAATGATTACACAGAAAAGTTACCTTTGCTAAAACCTGAAAACATAGATTATCTAATCGGAGAACAAACATCTAATTCAATCCATTCTGGGATTATTAATGGCGTTACTACTGAAATAGATGGGATAATTTCGGAATACCAAAAAAAATATCCTCAATTAACGGTTATTTTAACCGGAGGAGACACACTTTTTTTGGCTAAAAGATTAAAAAATGTAATATTTGCTAATTCAAACTTTCTTTTAGAGAGTATGAACACTTTATATCAATACATAATTGAAAATGATAAAAAAAATCTTCCTTAGCTTAAGCCTTTTATGTGGCTCCATTGCAATGGCACAACAAGGCAATGCTTCTCCTTATTCTTTTTACGGAATAGGTAATGTAAACAATAATGGTACGAATGAATATAAAGCTATGGGTGGGACAAGTGTTTACGCAGATAGTATTCACATCAACTTAAACAACCCTGCTTCGTTTGGTAAGTTAAAATTAACTACGTTCTCTATCGGAGCTACAGCTAAATTTTATGACTTTGCTTCAGACAATTCAAACGATAAAGCTAAAAGACAATCTTTAGACTATATCGCAGTAGGTTTCCCTATTGCTAAAAAAGTTGGTATCGTTTTCGGATTAACTCCATTTTCAAATGTGGGATATAAAGTAAATGGACAGTTTAAAGATGAAGAAGGTAGATTAATCAAGAACTCTTTTGAAGGAAATGGAGGAGTAAACAAAGTTTTCTTAGGTGCAGGATATGAAGTAATGCCAAACTTACACGTTGGTATTGATGCAGGTTACCACTTTGGAAATACTACTAACGAAGCATACAAAAATATCGCAAACATTGGTGATGATACTGCTTTAGGTACTGTTTCAAGAGAATTACAAGAGTTAGATTACAGAGGTGTTTCGTTAAAAACATCAGTGCAATATGCTGGAAAATTCAAACAATATGACTGGCAAGCTAACGTTACTTATAGTCCACAAACAAAATGGTCTAATGACTATTTGACTAAACTTCAAACTATCAGAATCAATCAAGTAATTGACCAAACAACAGTTGCTGATGGTAATAGAAAAATAACAAACCCACAAGCTTTAGCTCTTGGTTTAGGTTTTGGAAAAGAATTCAAATGGTTCTTAGGAGCACAATATACATTTACTGAAAACAGTAAATTATCTAAATCATTGAACACTACTGCTATCTCTTCATTTGAAAACTCAAACCGTTTTTCTGTTGGAGGTTTCTATATTCCTAAATACAACTCATTCACAAGTTACTTTGATAGAATTGTATATAGAGCTGGTGTTAGATATGAAAACACAGGTTTAGTATTAAACGACAAATCAATCAATGATATGGCTGTAAACGCTGGTTTCGGTTTCCCAATCGGAAGAAGCTTTACAAACTTAAACGTTGGTTTTGAATACGGTTCAAGAGGTACTAAAACACAAGGTTTAACAAGAGAGAACTACTTCAGCATGTATGTTGGATTCTCTATGAACGACCTTTGGTTCAAAAGAAGACGATTTGAATAATATTGATTCATTATCATAAAATGAAATACTTAAATAAATCGATAAGCATTCTGCTATTTATACTATTTTCTTTCTGCTTACTCTCTTGTGAAAGCAAGTTTAAAGAAATACAAAAAATAAACAAGGTCACTTTCTTTCCAGCTGGTGAAGCAGAAAATATGCGATTACAATATATCGATTCAGGTAGAGTAAAAGCTATACTACTAAGTCCAACCATGTTAGACTACAGTAACGTCAAGTATCCTTTTACAGAATTTCCAAAAGGAATTCACCTTACCTTTTTTGATGCTGATAATAACAAAAATATAGTTGTAGCCGATTATGCTATTAGCTACACTAAAACAGAGTTAATCGACTTACAAGGAAATGTAGTTATCACTACACACGATGGTAAGAAACTTGAATCAGACCAATTGTACTTTGACCAAAAGAATGAATGGTTTTTTACAGAAGGCAAATACAAAGCTTCAACAGATAAAGAAAACTTTACAAGAGGTGTTGGAATTGACTTTGACAGTAAACTAAAAACTGTAAAAGCAACTAACAGTTATGTTGAGAGTATAAACAAACAGAATTAATATGAAAGCATTAAGAATAATACCTTTCTTCTACTTAGTTATTGCAATACTGTTTATTTACGATGCAGTAGATAAAATAAGCAAAGGAGAATCAAACTTTTGGCTGAGTATAATTATTGCTGGAGTAGCAGTATTTATGTTTTTCTTTAGAAGAAAATTCGCTAAAAAAATGGATAATTACAATAATCAAAAATAAATATTCAAAAGGTGTAGTCTAATCGACTATGCCTTTTTTTATACAATACTATATTAATATATTATAACGCAATGAGCTCATTTTTATGGGAATTAAAAATAATTAGACAATTAATTTAAAAATACAAGTAAAAAGTTGTGAATTGTCGTAAAATAATGACTTCACCTCTTTTATTATTAAATAGATAATTGTATTTTCGCTCACTGAAAAAAATTACACATAATAAAAAAGCATGGCAGTTTTATCAAAAATTAGACAAAAATCCGCTCTGTTAATTGCAGTAATAGGTATTGCTTTATTAGCATTCG
>JASLGC010000293.1 GCA_030150335.1 Flavobacterium sp. | reverse complement strand
ATAGCTCTATCTGCCTACCCCTAAAGCATCGGGCGGGAACCCTCAAACGCTAAATATACATGACATTTCACCGCATAGAGTTTACCTGGTTTCACTACAGCATTACCTGTACATACTTTCTGTTGCACTTGTCCTCATGGCAAGCCACGGATGGGTGTTATCCATTATGCATCCCTATGGTGTCCAGACTTTCCTCTATTTCCATAAATGGAAGTAGCGATAAGGCGGTTTGCTCGCGACAAAAGTAGTCTATTTATAGAAACCTAAGAAATATATTTGTAGTTAATCTGCGAATACTTTTAACCTTATATTATTATCAAGGTCTAACTATATCTGCATTAGTTACTAAACTATTTTGTGTACTTTTGTAATCACACATTTTAAGAACATTATTAAAGTGAATTTCACAAGAATTACAGAACAATCTTCTAATTATAACGACTTAGATAAAATGTCAGTCAATGAGATTTTAGTCAATATGAACACAGAAGACCAGAGCGTTCCAAAAGCGGTAGAACGTGCTATCCCTCAGATAGAAGCTGCCGTTAATCAAATAGTTGATAAGCTTAGCAATGGCGGTAGATTATTCTACATCGGTGCAGGCACATCGGGTAGATTAGGTATTTTAGACGCTTCTGAATGCCCTCCTACTTATGGTGTTTCCCCTGATTTAGTGGTCGGAATCATTGCAGGTGGAGATTACGCAATCCGTCACGCTGTAGAAAACGCAGAAGACAATCCCCTTCAAGGTTGGTTAGATTTACAACAGCACACCATTACTGCTAAAGATATCGTAGTGGGTATTGCTGCTTCTGGTACTACACCTTACGTTATCAAAGCCTTGGAACAATGCCAGCAAAATAACATCGTAACGTGTTGCATTACATGTAATCCCAATAGCCCCTTAGCGCAAGTATCTAACTTCCCTATCGAAGTAGTTGTAGGTCCTGAGTTCGTTACTGGTAGCTCAAGAATGAAAGCTGGTACAGCTCAAAAGCTTGTTTTGAACATGCTTTCTACTTCTACGATGATTAAGTTAGGCAGAGTAAAAGGCAATAAAATGGTTGATATGAAAATGACTAATACCAAACTTGTGGAGAGAGGTATTCAAATGATTATATCAGAAATAAATGTAAGTTATGAAGTCGCTAAAACATTGTTAGACGAATTTAAGAATGTACGCGCTGCAGTTGAACACTTTAAACAAAATAGATAATGGAACAAGAACATAAAACAGACCGAAAATTACTTGCAAAAGGCGTTAAGTATCTTATGATAACTTTGCCTTTGATGTTTTTAGGACCGCTGGTAATTAATAGTTCATTTAAAAACCAAGGACATCCGCTATACTATGTTATATTAGGCTTAGGGTGTATTATTTGCTTAACATCAATGCTTCTTTTTTTCAAAGGGCTACAAACAATTATAAAATCACTTTTTTCTAAATAAACTTATGAAAACAAAAATCATCTACTTTTTACCTTTTTTATTTATTTTTGCATCTTGCTATAAACAAGAAAGAAACTGTGCTAATTTCAGAACTGGTAAATTCGAATTCGTTGCAGAAATAAACGGTGAAAAGAAAGTTTCTACTTTTATTAGAACCGACAGTTTGGAAATTGAAACGTTTGAAGGTAAAACAGATACGGCTACTATTCGCTGGGTAAACGATTGTGAATTTATCCTACAAAAGATAAACCCAAAGACAATGGCTGATAAAAAAGCTGTGAGTATGCGTATCGTAACTACAGACGGTGATACTGCTGTATTTGAATACGGATATACAACTGATGCCAGAAGAGAAAGAGGTACAATTAAGAAAACATCAGACTTATAAATTATAGCGACCTATCTATATGGAAGTACTATTTACTGCAGACGCCCTTGTAGCGTTTATTACATTAACCTTTTTAGAGATAATCTTAGGGATAGACAACGTTATCTTTATCTCTATCGTTACAGGTAAATTACCTGAAGAACAAAGAAAGAAAGCGACCAAAATAGGTCTTTTCCTTGCTATGTTTATGCGTATTGGTTTATTACTTGGGGTAACTTGGCTTATCGCAATGAAAAAGCCTCTTTTCAGTGTACACTGGAGCTGGTTCTCAGCTGACTTTAATGGTCAGGCATTAATCCTTTTAGGAGGTGGAATCTTCTTGATTTACAAATCAACTAAGGAAATCCACGAGAAAGTAGCTCACGTTCATCACCAAGAACCAATTGATGAACAACCAAGTGCTAAGAAAATAGCAGTTAAATCATTTGGAAACATCATTTTACAAATCTTAATGATTGACATTATTTTCTCTATTGATAGTATCCTAACTGCAGTAGGGATGACAAATGGACTTCAAGGTGCTTTATATATTATGATTGCGGCAGTTATTGTATCTGTGGCTATTATGATGATATTTGCTGTGCCTGTTGGAAACTTTGTTAATCAAAACCCATCTATACAGATATTAGCATTGTCGTTCTTAATCCTTATTGGATTTATGCTTACTACAGAGAGTATGCATATTTCTAATGCTGTATTAGCAGGACAAGAGATTGGTGCTGTACCAAAAGGGTATTTATACTTTGCAATTGCATTCTCGCTTATCGTAGAATTCATTAATATGAAAATGCGTAAAAGAGCATCTAAATAATACAAAAATAGGCTTACAGTAATTGTAAGCCTATTTTCTTTTATATACTTTCAATAGGTGATATGTAATATTTGGTAGCCTTATAATATTCTATCTTATCTTCTTAATCTCTGCATCTCCATTGTGATATTTGGCAACCTTATCCCCCTTTTTATTACTTCCTCATCATCCTAAACATTGGGCTTTTTAAGCAATAATCACTATATAACCCCTCCGTCTTACTCCTTTAAAATCATCATTATACCCACATTATATTATCAACTATAATCTATTGCATAACTCATTATAAGCAAAAACTGATTCACTTATAACTCCTCTGTATTTTTACTTTCTAAATAGCGTTCTGTTACAAAATTAATATCCTTAATAGTCTTTCTTGCCCAATCAATTCTCTTTTCAATCAACTGTGCCTCTGTCAATTTCCAATCAATCGCTGAGTTTCGAATACGCGTAGTTAAATTCTGAATGATAATAGCTGCTGACACAGAGATATTCAAACTCTCTGTAAACCCAACCATTGGTATCTTAATATAAGCATCTGCTTGTTCAATAATCTCCGGTGAAAGCCCTGTCTTCTCTGTTCCGAAAAAGATAGCAGATGGTTTGCTAATATCAAAGTCCTCCAAGTGATTTGCATCCACATGAGGTGTAGTTGCTACAATTTGATACCCTCTACTACGCATATCATCTATACTTGTTTGAGGAGAACTATAGCGTTTAATATCAACCCACTTCTCCGCTCCTAAAGCAATTTCCTTATCAATTGTTCTACTAAATTTCTGCTCGATTATCGCTAAATCTTGAACCCCAAATACTTCACAACTTCTCATTACAGCACTTGTATTGTGCAACTGATAAACATCTTCTGCAACAATAGTAATATGCTTTGTGCGATTCTGAAGAACTTCTTTAAAGCGTTCAACTCTATTCTCAGTTAAAAACCCCTCTAAATATTCTAAATATTCAACATCTTGAAATAGCTTTTCTGAAATATTCATTCTATATTTATTTTAAACACAATTGCAAAGGTAACAATAATATGGAAAAAAGCTTAGTAGTCTTATCTGGCGCAGGGATAAGTGCAGAAAGTGGTATCAAGACATTTAGAGACGCAGATGGTCTTTGGGAAGGCCATGATGTAATGGAAGTAGCTTCACCTATGGGATGGGAGCGCAATAAAGAGCTTGTCTTGCAATTTTACAATGATAGAAGAAGGCAATTGCTAAGTTGTGAGCCAAACCAAGCACACAGAGATATTACAGCCTTACAAGAACATTATAATGTAACGGTTATCACACAAAATGTAGATGACCTACATGAAAGAGCTGGCAACAAAAACGTAGTGCACTTACATGGTGAACTATTCAAAGTAAGAAGTGAAGTTAATGAATCGCTTATTTATGATTGGAAAGAAGACTTACACGCCAACTCTACTAACGCTGAAGGTCATTCTTTACGTCCTCACATCGTATGGTTTGGCGAAATGGTACCTGAGTTACACAATGCGTTACCAATTGTAGAACAAGCAGATGTTATCATCATTATTGGAACATCTCTTCAAGTATATCCAGCTGCTTCTCTCATTGAATACGCTAAAGAGGATGCTGTAATTTACTATATAGACCCTAATCCTGCTACACTTTATAATGATAAAGACATTAAAACTATTGCAGACAAAGCCACAACAGGCTTACAAAGTATTTTACAAGAACTTATTACTCAAAAATAACAATTAGTAATATATCTTTTTTATTAACTTACACCACCATTAAACTTTAAATTATGAAAAAAATAGTATTCTTCCTCCTTACTGCAATTGCGGTAACAGGATGCTCTAATGACGACAATTCAACGACGACTTCTTCTGTCATTGGTCCTGAAGTTAGCAATGTTGATTTTACAGGTAAAAAACCAGGAGATGAAGCAGTTCTTACAGGAAAAGGATTCAAAAAATATGACGAAAAAGATTACAAAATCTTATTTGTACAAAGACTCCCTGAAACCCAAAAAAGTATTTCAAGCACAGGCAATACAACACGCGCTTTACCACCTACTGAATCAAATAAAGACGTAGAGGCCTATATTGAATCAGTACATGATGATAAAATAATCTTCACTATTCCCAAAGATGCTGGAAATGGAAATGTAACGTTCGTTTACAAAACTACGCGTAACACAATAGGATACTTCACAAAATAACATCAATAAAAAAGCCCTTCAAGTAATTTGAAGGGCTTTCACTTTTGTATTATTGTTTTATTGTTCTGGTTCGAAAATTACTTAGCTTCTACAAACTGAACGACAACCTTATAGCTACCTGCAGGCAGTGTAGTATATAAAACACCGCTACCTAAAGCGAAGTCAATCTTATCGCCTTTTATATCTATATCGGTAATACCAACTTTCTCAAGTTGTTTGTTGCTGTTGTATAAAGCGATGTCAACAACTTCAATTTTTTTACCTTGATAAGGTATTGGTAAAGAAACCCCACTTGTATCAGCATCCAATTCTTTTATAGTGGTTACTCCTGAATAAATTAATATAGAATTTCCTTCAAGCTTATTTCCAGTGTGTTTTACCTCACTTGTAATATTATATCCTAAACCTTCTCTAATTTCAGTTAACAATGTACTCTCGTTAGTAAAAATCTCCTTTAGTGTTTGTCCAAGATGAAGTATTTTTTTACTATTATCGGGTTGGATAGTATAAAGAACATCTGGAGTTTCTACTTGTCCATCATGATCTCCATAATATACATTCCCTCCTTCTTTGTTGAAGTTAGTTATTATATTATTAATCTCATTCTTTATATTTTCGTTATTCTTAATTGTATTATATACATCAGAAGTCATATCAATATAATATGGAATAGGATTTCCCTTATCATCCTTTTTTTCACCAAAATATTCATAGTAGATTTGACCTTTCGTCAACTTCGCTTCATCTAAAGTTATAGGCTTTTTAGCTTCAGGTTTTTTACCATCTTCTAAAACCTCATTTCTTGTCAAATAAGTTTTAGTTTCTAATAAATTAAAATCGAAGTTAACGTTATTGCCTTCTCCATCACCTACCTTAATAATCCAAGTATCCCCTTCTTTTATGATAGAAACATTTCCTTCTACATTGTGTAGAATATTAGTAATCTCTTCTTTATTTTCATTAAAAATAGTCTGGAAGTTATTACTAACTGTTCCAATTACATCAATAACAAACCCTCTATCATCAGTAATATCTTCTAACTTGTTTCCTTCTTTTTTCAACCATTCAGCAATTGCCTCCTCTCCAAAATAAATATAGTTAACTACTTTTGACTTTTCATCTCCTGGTTTTTCATAAACTGGTCTTACAAACGTTTTAGTCTCAAGCGCTAGAATTGCTTCTCCTATATCAATTTTTTCCTTGATGATTTTCCCATCCTTTTCTACTAAAGTATAAAACTCTTTAGTAGAAGAATCGTATAAAATTACAGAAGTAGTACTTCCTTGATTCTTAATTAGGTTATTTATTATTGATGTTAGTTCTTCTATCTTACCTGTAGATTGACTATTATTATTATTAATTATAGTTAAAATCTCATTAGTACTTGCAATTCTATTCCATGCTTCACCTGTCCAATAATAAAACCCTTGTGATGATGTTGGATTCTCCACATTCAAACTTGAATTAGTATTATACACTAACAATCCTACTACGTTAGGATCTGTAGAACTACCAGTAATCGGACTATAAGAAGTCAGATTAGTAAGTGCTACACGTGGAATTAAAACCCCCTTATCTTTAGCTACGATTTCAAGCATAGCTGATGCAGAAGGTTTTTTTGTACCTATCCCTACTTGAGCGTGTCCTATAAAGGACACTCCAAGTAAGGCAGCACAAATTATTAAATATCTTTTCATAGCATTTTAATTTTTGTAGTTACTTATTTAGCAATAAATTCGTAAATAACTTCGTATTTACCATTTTCTATTGGAGCATACATATTTCCGACACCGAAGTGAAATTTAAATGCCTTTTCACCAATAGTTGTAACATCAGTGGCTGTATCAATTACTACCTGTCCTCCTTCGTTAAGTACAGTCACATTTAATAAGCGTCCGAAATCAACACCTTCTGTTACAATTGTAATATTTCCATCAAACGTACTATCATAACCAAAATCATCCTTAACCTCAACAGAAACTAAACCTTTGTAAACCTTTTTACCTCCTATTACATTTCCTGTCTCAACAACTTCTCCTGGCTTCCCAGCTTCAATGTTAACTGTAGTAAGGTTTTTAATTAAATTAGATACATTTTCATTATTAGTGATCTCATTGATAATGTTCTCAGAAATGTCTATATAATGCTTATTTCCATCTTTATCGACAGAATACAATACTGCAGGACCATCTTTACCATCTTTTGGACCGTAGTAAACGTTACCATAAGATTTAGCTTTATCTTCAGGAGTAGTAGGAACTTCAACATTTCCATCACCACCAGGAATATGTGGCCCATCTCCTTCTCCAGGATTATTTATTACATTAATAATTTGCTCTCTTACCGTTTTATTATTCTGTAATACAGTTAACATATCAGCAGTAATATCAATGAAATAAGGTTTTTCCTTATCTTCTCCGAAATAAGTATAAATCACTTTACCTTTTTCTTTTACTACTTCTGCTGTTGGAGGAGTAGTTACATCTCCTTGAGTAGCCTCTACTGCATCACCTTGACCTTTTGTTTTAGAAAAAGAAGTTTTTGTTTCAAGTAAATTTAAATCGAATGTCTCATATCCTTTTTCTGAATCACTTGGTGTTTTTCCATTACCAATGTGAATCTCCCACTTTGTTTCTCCATTTCCACCTTCAACTGGAACTTCAACTATCGAAACGTTACCTGGCGCACCTTGAATAATCTTCTCAATAATTTCTTTTGTTTGGTCATTCTTGATAATTTCATTAAAGTTATTACTAACCACTGATGAAATATCAATCTTTGAATCTGCTCCTGCATCAGCATCCGCCATTTCTGTTTTTGGATCCTTGCCCTTATTAGCAGGAATTGCTTTCCATTCAGAAATTGCTTTTTCACTAAAATAAACAAGGTTCTTTACCTCTACATTGTTTTCTGTAGTAGTTACAACTCTAAAGAAAGTTTCAGTTTCATTTCCTCTTAATAAATCTGCGATATCAATCTCATTTTGTACTGGGTTTCCTTCAGCATCTTTTCCGTAATATATAATCTTACCTGGCTCACCTGCTTTCCCATTTTCCCCATCTTTTCCAGGAATGTATATTACAGTTCCTCC
>JASLGC010000135.1 GCA_030150335.1 Flavobacterium sp. | reverse complement strand
TTCTTCTACCTGCTCTTAAAACTTTTGAGAAAATTTCCTCTTTTTCTAACATTTCGTTATCTCTCATAATTCCTTCTTATCAATTAATTGATTTGTTCATATAGCATTCAAAAGTCTAAAAAAAAACCTAATAAACCAACTTTTTATAAGATTTCTTTTTCATTTAATTGTTTTTGATGCAACTTATTATAGTACCCCTCACTTTTGATTAGATCCTCGTGCGAACCCTGCTCTATAATTTTACCATTATCTAATACGATAATTAAGTCAGCATTCTTTGCAGAAGATACCCTATGTGTTACAATTAAGGTAGTTATATCTTTACTGTGTTTTTCTAAATTGTGTAAAATTCTTTCTTCCGTTTCTGTATCAACAGCCGAAAGGGAGTCATCCAATATAAGTACAGGAGCATTTTTAATAAGAGCTCTTGCAATTGATACACGTTGTTTTTGACCTCCAGAAAGTGTTAATCCACGTTCTCCTAAAATTGTGTTATAGCCATCGTTGAATTGGATGATATTTTCGTGAACAGCTGCTTTTTTGGCAACCTCAATGATTTCTTCTTCCGTTGCATCTTCTTTTCCAAAGCGAATATTGTTGCTAATAGAGTCTGAAAACAAGAAAGCATCTTGAGGAACTACAGCAATACTATTTCTCAAGTCCTCTAAATTACAGTCTTTAATTGGCGTGTCGTCAATTAGAATTTGCCCTTCACTTACATCGTACATTCTGCTAATAAGCGTAAGCAATGTTGATTTTCCAGAACCAGTTTTACCTAAAATAGCCAACGTTTGCCCTTTGTTTAAAGTAAACGAAACATTGTCTAATGCTTTAATACCAGTATCATCATAGGTGTACGAAACATTGTCAAAAACAATTTTACCCTCTACTGTAGTGTGGTTAGGGTTGGTATTGTAAATCTCCGGTTTCTCATTTAAGAACTCATTAATTCTCTTCTGAGAAGCCTCTGCTTCTTGAATCATAGTAGATACCCAACCAAGTGAAGCCACTGGCCAAGTAAGCATATTAATGTATAATATAAACTGAGCGATAATACCGATATCCGGGATTTCTCCTTTAAAGAATAAAAGTGCACCTACGGCAATTACTACCAAGTTACTCAATCCGATTAGGAATATCATCAATGGAGCGATTAGCGCGCTTGATTTAGCTAAACTCAAGTATTTCTCCTTGCTCTCTTGCGTTAGTGTTCTAAATTCTTCTTGCTTTTCTTTTTCGATAGAGTATGCTTTAATCACGCGAACACCAGAAAACATTTCTTGAGTGAAAGTCGTCAGTTTAGATAAGTTTGCTTGAAAAATAGAACTACGTTGGTTGATTTGTCTGCTTAATTTAAAAACATAGTACCCTAATAAAGGCAATGGCAATAAAGAGTAAAATGTCAGTTGTGGAGAAATCAGATACATTTGGGTAAGCACTACTGCAAAACGAATAATCGTATTGATAGAGTACATAACAGCAGGTCCTACGTATTGTCTTACTTTTCCAACGTCTTCACTGATGCGATTCATTAAATCCCCAGTTCTATTTCTCTTGTAGAAATTCTGAGAAAGGACTTCATAGTGTTTGAAAATCTCGTTTTTTAAATCGAATTCTACGTGTCTTGACATTACAATTAATGTCTGACGCATTAGAAAAGTTAAGAAACCAGCGATAAGTGTGGTGATTAATATCCAAAGAATATTGTTTAAAAGAAGTTTAGTAACCTCTTCTTTATCAAATACATTCATTTGTTCTAACACGCGAATCGAATCTCCTACTAATTTAGGAGTGTACAAAGTGAATATTTGTGCTACAATTGTAATTAAAACACCGATTGTAAAACGAGTTTTATATTTGTAAAAGTATTTATTTAAATGACTTAATGCGCTCATAATAAATTGACGTGCTTATATAAAAGCAATGTAATATTGTTGTTTTGCTTCTGTAGTTGTTTAACTACTAATTCATGCAAAGATAAAGGTTTATTATAGAAGAAAAATTGTAAGATTTTGAAAAAATGAAAGGGGAAGTAATTGTGTTATAGTTGGAGTTTTAAAGTAATTGTAGGCTGTTTTTAATAGATTAATGCATCAGAAAAGGGTAGTTTTATAGTAAGAAGTAAGGACAAGGCAGAGTGTACGCTTCGACATTCTTTCGAAAAAAGGGCTTATTTTGCGGTAGAATATCGAAAGGTAGTCGGAAGATTGAGTGTGTGAAGTGCTGCTTACTTTGATATTTTTAAGATATTTAGGAGGCAAGTGTCGTGATATGAGTAAGATAAGGAGGAGATGGATATGCTAAATATTAAGAAGTTTATATAAAATAATCGTTTTTAATTAAAAAAGAGGATGTTAGAAAGAAAAAGAAACGTTAAAATGAATTCTTATCAAAATTTTTAATTTGATTA
This sequence comes from Flavobacterium sp., assembly GCA_030150335.1. Taxonomy (GTDB): domain Bacteria; phylum Bacteroidota; class Bacteroidia; order Flavobacteriales; family Flavobacteriaceae; genus Flavobacterium. Next base: position 2,614 of record JASLGC010000135.1, on the reverse strand, counting down.
AAAGTATATTTTTATACCTTTGCGCGGTTATACAAACGACAATCCAATAATAAAAAAGTTCTTAAGTAGCATGTTAAACCGCAGACACATTCGTATAAAGGTTATGCAAACGCTTTATGCGATGCAACAAAGTAATTCTGAACAGGTTCAGTCAGGAGAAAAGTTTCTAATCCACAGCATTGAAAGTATACAAGATTTATACTTATTAATGCTAAGTTCTTTAATAGAGATTAGAAAAAAAGAAGAAGAATATGTTTCACTTGCTCAAAAGAAACATTTAGCTACACAAGAAGAAAGAAATCCCAACAGACGTCTTATCGAGAATACTGTATTGAATTTGTTAGGAAATTCTGTATCTGTTACTACAAAAATAGAAGAGAAAGGAATTACTGATTGGCAAGTTTACGATCACTACATCCAAATGTTATTAGATGAAGTGAAAGAAAGTGAATTCTACAAAGCTTATATGAGTAAAAAAGAAGTTACATTTAAAGACGACCGTCAATTTGTAGTGGATATTTTTACAAATGTTATTGCTCCAAACGAGAAAATCTATTCTTTCTTAGAAGACAGTAAACTTACTTGGTTAGACGATTTACCATTGGTAAATACAATGATTCAAAAGCAATTACGTCAATTGAAAGAAAGCGATTTTCAGATTTTTGTTCCTAAAATCTATAAAGATAGCGAGGACAAAGAGTTTGCAGTCAATTTGTATAGAAAAACGATTCTTAATTTCACTGAATTAAGCAAAGAGTTTGAAGATAAAACACCTAATTGGGACCCTGAGCGTATTGCTGAAATAGATACTATCATTTTGAAAATGGCTATTTGCGAGTTTTTGAAATTCCCATCTATTCCTGTAAAAGTAAGTATTAATGAATATTTAGAGATTGCGAAAGAATATTCTACACCAAAAAGTAGTATATTTATCAACGGAGTTTTAGATAATATTTCTAAATCTTACCAAGAGGAAGATAAATTAAATAAGATCGGTAAAGGTCTAATGTAGTTTATACAAAAGTAAAAAGATTATGAAAAAAGCGATATTATTAACTTTAGGTTTGGCTTTTGTAGCTGTATCATGTAAAGATACAGACGCTTCAAGTCGAATTGACCAAGACAAGGTAGCAGAAGTCGTAGCAGCAAATAAGACAGCAGGAGCTTATCCTAAAGTCTCTTTTGATAGAGTGGTTCACGATTTTGGAAATATTGAAAATAATGAGGCTGTAACAACTGAGTTTGAATTAAAGAACGAGGGAGATGCAGATTTGATTATTATTAATGCATCTGCTTCATGTGGATGTACAGTTCCTGAGTATCAAAAAACACCTATTAAACCAGGTGAAACTTCAAAGTTGAAAGTTAGATTTCAAACAGGTGCTCAAGGGCAACAAATGAAGACTGTAACGTTAGTTACGAATACTGAAAAGGGAGAAGAAATTTTGTCAATTAAAGCTAATGTTGCTGCTCGTAACGAATAAAAAACTAACTTAAAAATTAAAAACAATGGAACAATTACAACAGTTTTTACCTATTATCTTAATGTTTGCGGTAATTTATTTCTTAATGATTCGCCCACAACAAAAAAGAGCGAAAAAAGAGAAAGAATACGAAGCAAATATTAAAGTAGGAGACCGTGTAATAACTAAGTCAGGTATTCATGGAAAAATTGCTGAGTTAACAGATACTACTGTTGTTTTAGAGACAATGGCAGGTAAAATTAAAATGGAGCGTTCTTCAATTTCTATGGAGATGAGCCAAAAATTAAACGAGAAAAACTAATTTAATTAGTCTTTATATCATACAAAAAAAGCTATTCAATGAACTTGAATAGCTTTTTTTATGTTTTTTATTTAGGTAAATGCCTTACTTTTTAATACTGTCAAAATAGGTGATTAAGTCTATTAATCTTGACGAGTATCCGATTTCATTATCATACCAGCCTACTATTTTTACCATCTTATCTAATACAGAGGTAAGTTGTGCATCAAAAAGGCAAGAGTTTGTATTGCCAATGATATCTACAGAAACAATAGGGTCTTCAGTGTATGCAAGGATTCCCTTCAAATGTGTTTCAGAAGCATTTTTAAATGCGGTGTTTATTTCTTCAATTGTTACCGCTCTTTTTACGTAACATGTAATATCTGTTAACGAACCATCGGGTACAGGAACTCGAATACCTCCACCACCAATTTTCCCTTCATATTCTGGGAATATCTTAGTCAGGGCTTTTGCAGCACCTGTGGTTGTCGGTACAATTGATTGTGCGGCACCTCTTGCTCTGCGCAAATCTTTGTGCGGTTGGTCATGCAAACTTTGGTCTGTGGTGTATGAGTGAACAGTTGTTATATACGCTTGTTCCATTCCACATAATTCCTTGATAACTTTTACCATCGGTGCAGCGTTGTTTGTGGTACAACTTGCATTGGAAATAATCAATTCTTCTCCTGTTAGAATATCTTGGTTTACGCCTAAAACGATAGTCTTGATGATATTATCTTCAGGGGGAACAGAAAGGATTACTCTCTTAGCGCCTTGGTCTATATGTTGTTTAAGTAATTCGTATGTTTTGCGTTTACCAGTAGCTTCAACGACATAGTCCACATTCAAA
>JASLGC010000131.1 GCA_030150335.1 Flavobacterium sp. | reverse complement strand
GACCTTCGGGTTATGAGCCCGACGAGCTGCCTACTGCTCTATCCCGCGATATTGTGGTGCAAATATATGTAAAAATATTGGATTGACAAAATAAGGCGTAAATAAGGTTGTAATGTGTTGATTAAGTGAGGTGTTGTATTTGAATATTTGGTAGTATTATATACTATTGCTACTTAGGAATAATGGTAATCTTGTGTTTTGTATCTAATTTGGTTAAAAAAGGCCTCCTTGATTTGTAATGAAGGTATGGACAACCTCATTGATATAATATGTGAAATGATGAGTAGTGTGCCTTTTGTATTAATAGAAAAGTATGTGTATAAAAAAAGCCACTTAGATTGAAGTGGATTGCTTAGTAGCGGGAACAGGACTCGAACCTGTGACCTTCGGGTTATGAGCCCGACGAGCTGCCTACTGCTCTATCCCGCGATATTGTGGTGCAAATATAGTGTGATTATTTTAAACCACAAGGAATATTCGTTTTTTATTTAAAAGAATTTATTTTTTTCATTTAAAAAATTGTTGTTAACCCTTGTGAATACAGAGCTTTTTGGAAATTTTGGTTTTTAGTTGAATATTTTTAATTGTTGATATATAATAAGTTATGTTAAAGCTATAATCGTGTTTTGTCTAAGTTTACAACGGATTTGTACTACTTTTTGTAGATATTTCATTCGTACCTTGCGAAAAATTTTATGAATGAGTAATTACAGTAAGAAAGTACAAATAGCACTTAGCGGGCTTTTTATTTTTTTTAGTTTAAGCGGATTTGCCCAAGAAGCTAAAGATAGTTTAGTCGAGGGGAAGAAATTGCTTCCTAAAGTAGAACATGCTGAACCTTTGTTTAATGACCTTATGAGAGATTTAGGGGCTCGTAAAGGTGAGGCAGAATTTAATATGGGGTTTGGTGTTGCAGATCACAAGCACTATAATGAGTATTTTGGTTTTATAGAGTATGAGTGGGCTGTAGCAAATAGATTAGGAGTTGAAGTAGAGATTCCTTTCTCTTTTAATAGTAAAGAAAAAGGAGTAGGAAATGTTGCAATACCTAATAATAGAATTGAGGGTATTAAATTGGCAACACAATATACATTTTTAGTAAATGAAAAAGCTAAGATGTCGATGGCTGTAGCTTATATTCATGAGTTTGAAATGAACTACTTGAAAAAGTTAGACGGTGATGGTAGGTTTTTTACGGGAATGCGTATGAATCCAATTTTAGTTGTTGCCAAGAAATTTAATAACTTTAATGCAATGGTGTTTGGTGGACCTGTTTTTGAAAACACATTTGACTCAGGGAAGACAAACGTATTAGGTACAATTAATGCCAGTTTATTGTATGTGTTGCCTAATTCTAAAAACTTTATTGGTATTGAAAATAACATTGACTTCAAAAATGATAGATTTCAATATGTATTGCATCCACAGATTAAAGTGGCTTTACTACATAATTTAGCCGTTGGTTTTGTAACAGGGATACCATTGTCAAGCGATAAAGAAATGAAGATGGATTTCTTAACTCGTATTATTTGGGAGCCATAGAAAGAAGATAAAGGATATATCCTTTTTGTGTATATAGTTTTAAGCAAAAGCTGTCGTATTTATATGGCAGCTTTTTTTTGATGTATAGGTATAAAAAAAACCACTTCTTTTGGAAGTGGTTTTGACTTAGTAGCGGGAACAGGACTCGAACCTGTGACCTTCGGGTTATGAGCCCGACGAGCTGCCTACTGCTCTATCCCGCGCTATTGTGGTACAAATATAGAACGAAATATTTAGAAATGAATAAGGATTGGCAGGTTATATTTTGTAAAAATAAAAGTTTAACATTCTTATTTTTATAAGTAACTGTTATGTTGTGAGTAAAGAGTGTCGTGTTTTTCAAATGTTAATATGCTATTTGTCGAATAATTGCTGTGCTTATGGGCTTTTGTACACGGTATTCTGGAGAAAGGCATATAAAAAAGTTACCTGATGTTGTATATATAGTCAATTCTTAATGTAGAGTTTGGCAAAATAGGAAGGGGGGGGGAAACACAATTTAAATACAAGTAAATCCTTTAGGAGACTATACCTACTAAGTATAATATTTCATTTTTTAGGCAATTGGAGGTAGTTCAATAATATTTAAAACGGCTAAATAGTCAGTTAATCTTAAATTCTCAATCTATTTTAACAACATAAGTTTTCTTGCTTTTTTGATGTGAAAATTAAAATATTGAGAGTACTATATAGGGGGAAGAAATATGATTTCCTTTTCGTGAAGATTGACTAAACTTTTGGAATCAACATGACTTTGAGGATTGATGTAATTTGAGATTGCTTCAAGATACTAAAAAGAGGCTTGATAGAAGTAATAGATATGTAAAAGTAGGTATATAAAAAAAGCCACTTCGATTGAAGTGGCTTGCTTAGTAGCGGGAACAGGACTCGAACCTGTGACCTTCGGGTTATGAGCCCGACGAGCTGCCTACTGCTCTATCCCGCGATATTGTGGTGCAAATATAGTGTGAATATTTTAATAGACAAATTTATTCTGCTTTTATATTTTTATTTTCCCTATGTCGTTGATATAAACTACCTTTGCGGCAGAAAATAAATTAAATATGACGCATAAAGCAGGTTTTGTAAACATTATAGGTAATCCGAATGTAGGAAAATCAACGTTAATGAACGCATTAGTAGGTGAAAGACTTTCAATTATCACTTCTAAAGCACAGACAACTAGACACAGAATTTTAGGAATTGTAAATGGAGAGGATCATCAAATTGTGTTTTCTGATACACCTGGTATAATTAAGCCTGCCTATGAATTGCAACAGTCTATGATGGACTTTGTAAAGTCTGCATTTGAAGATGCGGATCTTTTAATTTATATGGTAGAGATTGGAGAAAAAGAGTTGAAAGATGAAGATTTCTTTAATCGTATCACAAAAACAAAGACTCCTATTTTATTATTGTTGAATAAAATAGATAGATCTAATCAACAACAATTAGAGGAGCAAATGCAAATGTGGCAAGAGAAAGTTCCGAATGCTGAGATAATTCCTATTTCTGCATTAGAGAAGTTTAATACACAAACAGTATTTAATCGTATTGTTGATTTGTTGCCAGTTTCTCCTCCATATTATCCAAAAGATTCATTGACTGACAAGTCTGAGCGTTTCTTTGTAAGTGAAATCATTAGAGAGAAAATTCTATTGAATTACGATAAAGAGGTGCCTTATGCAGTGGAAGTTGAAGTAGAGGAATTTAAAGAAGAGGAAAACATTATTCGTATTAAGTCAGTAATCATGGTTGAGCGTGATAGCCAAAAAGGGATTATCATCGGGCATAAAGGTTCTGCACTTAAGAAAGTAGGTATTGCTGCAAGGGAAGAAATGGAAAAATTCTTTTTGAAAAAGGTGCATTTAGAGTTGTTTGTGAAGGTGAATAAAGATTGGAGAACAAACGATTATCAGTTGCGTCGTTTTGGATATAACCAAAAGAAATAAGGATTAGTAAAATTATAATTAAAATATCGCATTGAAATACTAACTTTGCGACATATTTAGATATTTATGAGTAGTATAGTAGCCATAGTTGGTAGACCAAACGTAGGGAAGTCAACTTTTTTTAATCGTTTGATTCAAAGAAGAG
>JASLGC010000290.1 GCA_030150335.1 Flavobacterium sp. | reverse complement strand
GCTCCAACGCTTAAAGGAATAATAACATCAGGAAATAGATAGTGACAGAAATAAACTAACCAAGAAAAAAGAAAGATAGCGATTAAAGTTGGTGCTATTTTTTTCAAAACAGACCCCTTCCAGATAAAAAGCATTTGAAGTATATGCTTTTTGTTGCGAACAATCATATTGTTTTTTTTTTAGTTGACACAAAGGTAAAGGGAAAACACAAAAAAAGCTACTTATTTTGAAGATAAGTAGCCTTTATATGATGTCCCTCTAAAAACATCAAAACAACAATATTTTATATCTATACGTAATTCTAAAATGACTAGAAACGTAAAGTTATACTAATAAATTTCTTTATAGTATTCAGTAAATATAATAAAGAAATTACTTTTTAACAATATATTTTATCTACTTAATTTTATTTTTTGTAAAATATAACTTAACGAGTTAAAAATCAGCAGCCTAAAAAACAATATTTTTTTACAAAGAATCCTTTAATCATTAATTTTTTCTTACTTTAATCAATTAAATGCGTACTTTCGCAAGTAAATATGATTTAAATTTAATTAAATGGAAAAAGCTCACGACAAAGCAGAGAAACCAATCACATTATTACAATCCTTAATTCCAGTAGTTATCTTAGTTGGATTATTGGCAATCAATGTGTTTGTATTCCGGGATGACGCGCTGTCGGGAACAAATCAGTTCATTTTACTTATCGGAGGTGCAATCGCTACAGGTGTTGGATTATTCAACAGAGTGTCTTATGACAAAATCTTAAACCAAATTACCAATAACGTAAAAGATACTTCTGGTGCTGTATTCATCCTATTATTGGTTGGTGCATTATCTGGTACTTGGTTATTAAGCGGTATTATCCCGAATATGATTTACTTCGGACTTAAAATATTACACCCAGCTATATACTTACCTGCTTGTGTAATCATTACTTCTATCATTTCTATTGCTACGGGTAGTTCTTGGACTACATCTGCTACGGTAGGTATTGCATTAGTAGGTATTGGAAACGCATTGGGAATGCCTTTAGGGGTTATTGGTGGTGCTGTTATTTCAGGTGCATACTTTGGGGATAAATTATCTCCCCTTTCTGATACAACAAACTTAGCTCCAGTAATGGCAGGTACAGATTTGTTTACACACATTAAATATATGTTGTACACTACTGTACCAACTTATGTGGTAACCTTATTATTATTTATAGGTTTAGGAATTGTATATGGTACCTCTGGTGATGTAGATACAACAGAAACATTAAACGCTATATCGGATACATTCTTAATTACTCCGTGGTTATTTGTAGTTCCTGCATTTGTTATCTTTTTAATTGTAAAAAAGGTACAGCCAATTGCTGCGCTATTAATAGGTACATTATTAGGAGGTGTTTTTGCATTAATCTTCCAACCTACTATTGTAGTTGCAGTATCGGGTGGTGATGAATTTAACTTCTACAATGCTTATAAAGGTGTAATGCTTGCATTGACATCAGATATTAGAATCTTGTCTCCATTGGAAAGTCTTAACGGATTATTTGAAGCAGGTGGAATGGCAAGTATGCTAAACACAGTTTGGCTTATCTTATGTGCGATGTTCTTTGGTGGAGCAATGGAAGCAATTGGTGCATTACAAAAAATATCATTGGCTTTATTAGGTATTGCTAATAACGTATTTGGATTATTTGCAAGTACAGTAGCAAGCTGTTTAGCAATTAACGTAATGACATCTGACCAATACTTATCAATCGTAGTACCTGGAAAGATGTTTTCGGAAGCTTATAAAGCGAAAGGATTAGCACCAGAGAATTTAAGTAGAACGTTAGAAGACTCAGGAACAGTAACATCTGTATTGATTCCATGGAATACGTGTGGTGCTTATCACTCAGGTGTATTGGGTATTCCTACAATGACTTACCTACCTTACGCTTTCTTTAATTATTTGAGTCCTTTTGTAACGTTACTATACGCTGCATTGGATTTCAAAATTAGAAAACTTGCAAAAAAATAAATTAGTATTTTTATAACAAAGCCAATTTTTAAAATTGGCTTTTTCTTTATATCTTTCAAGTGTCTATAAGGCTACCGCGAAAAAAATATTAGACATGGGCAAAAAAGAGTACGATAAGTTTTCTTTATACGATTATAAAAAACAATAATCAAAAATAATTGATTTACACTCCTACTCGCCCTACATTTGTATCAGAAATCAAAACAAGAAATATTAACTTTAAAAATAAATATTATGTCTTTAGTAAGTAAAAAATTTCCAAACATTACAGTTGACGCAATGTCAGAAATGGGTGACGATTTAAGAATCAACATTTTTGAAGAAGCTACAAAAAATAACAAAAAAGTATTATTATTCTGGTACCCAAAAGATTTTACTTTTGTTTGTCCTACAGAATTACACGCTTTCCAAGCTGCTTTACCTGAGTTCGAAAAAAGAAACACAATGGTAATCGGTGCTTCATGTGATACTAACGAAGTACACTTTGCTTGGTTAAACACAGCAAAAGACAACGGAGGAATCGAAGGTGTTACTTACCCAATCGTTTCTGACGCTCAAAGAAACTTATCTTCAGTTTTAGGTATTTTAGATATCGAAAACCAAGTATATGACGAAGAATTAGATACTGTTCAAATCGAAGGTTCTAACGTTACTTACAGAGCTACTTACTTAGTAGACGAGTCAGGTAAAATCTTCCACGAATCAGTGAACGATATGCCATTAGGAAGAAACGTACAAGAGTACATCAGATTAATCGATGCTTACACTCACGTACAAACTCATGGTGAAGTATGTCCTGCTAACTGGGAAGAAGGTAAACAAGCAATGAACGCTGACAGAAAAGGTGTTGCTGAATACTTAAGCAAAAACTAAGGATCAATCCTTTTAGTTATTAACAACAAAATTTAAAAAAAATGCTTTTAGAACTAGATAAAGATAATTTACAAGAGATTGTAAATTCAAATGATAAAGTAGTTGTTCAATATGCAGCTTCTTGGTGTGGTAACTGTAGAATCATGAAACCAAAATTCAAAAAATTGGCTAATGAGAAAGAAGGAATGACATTCGTAATTGCGGATGCTGAGAACTTCCCTGAGTCAAGACAATTGGCTGATGTAAGTAACTTACCAACTTTCGCTACATTTGTTAACGGTAAATTGGTTAACCAAACTCAGACTAACAAAGCTGAAGTATTGAACGAATTAGTTAACGAAATTGCTTAATTTCATAAAACCATAAACTATGAAATTACCTGTTATCAAGCATTTAACTCAATTTATTGAGGAGAATGACCAAGATTATGTAATCGAAACTATTGAGGTATTAGAAAACCTTACTGAAGTTCCTTCTTTAAAAGATGAAGAACTTGACGTAATCGGTGAAATTATCTCAAATATGTACGGTGCACTTGAAGTTCAGAAATTAATGAAAGACGGTGCTACACAAAAAGAAGCTTTAAATAGCTTCATGAAAAGAGTTTTAGGTTCAATCGACAAATAAAACATTTCAACATATTTAAAAAGAGACTACAGTTTTGTAGTCTCTTTTTTTTTGCAATATGCTAAACTTCTGCAAATATTCATTTTTTGTGCACTTTGCTAATATATCTAACAATACAAAGGTCTATTAATTATCAAATTTTATATATTTTTGTATGACTATAAATAAAAACAATATGGCGACAGTTACATTAAAAAATACTCCTGTTCAAACGTACGGTGAATTACCTGCAGTGAACGCAATGGCTCCTAATTTTGAATTAGTTGGAGCTGGTTTATCAGACAAACAACTTTCTGATTACAAAGGAAAAAAAGTGATTTTAAACATCTTCCCAAGTGTTGATACTGCAACTTGTGCTACATCTGTTAGACATTTTAATCAAGATGCTGCTAAATTAGAAAATACAGTGGTACTATGTATCTCAAGAGACTTACCTTTCGCACAAGGACGTTTCTGTGGTGCTGAAGGACTTAACAATGTAGAAATGTTGTCTGACTTTAGAGAGGGACAATTTGGAAAAGATTACGGTGTATTATTCGCAGATGGTCCTCTAAAAGGATTATTGTCAAGATCAATTGTTGTTATTGACGAAGAAGGAAAAGTAATCTATACTGAACAAGTAGCTGAAACAACAGAAGAACCAAATTACGATAAAGCTTTAGCTGCTTTAAAATAATCTGTAATTAACTTAACTGTTATTAGTGTTTGTAATTATTCTATTTTTATTGGATATTTATAGATGCTAATAACAGTTTTATATTGTCATTAATTACTTTAGTAAAAAAACAATACGCCAATATTGTACATCAAAATTGAAAATGGAAAAAGATAATAAAACACAAAAGAAAAAAACTGCCCCTAAAGATACTTCTAAGAAATACGATACTTCTATCCTGAAAAACAGTAAATTCCTAATTACAATTTTGCTTATTATTAGTGGAATTGCACTTACATTGAGTTTCATTTCTTACATCGTAACAGGTATTGAAGATCAAAGTAACCTTGCATTGTTAGGAGATAGAGATGCTGCAGTAGAAAACTGGTTAGGTAAAATCGGAGCTTATTTTGCTCATATTTTCATCTTTCAAGGTTTTGGTATTGCTTCTTTTTTCTTTGCAAAATTGCTTATACACAGTGGTGTTTATGCCTTTTTTGACATTGCTTCAAGAAGAATAAAGCGAATGATATTCTGGGACTTAGCTTCTATGCTATTATTCTCAGTATTCTTTGGTTTTTTCTGGACAAATAATCCTATTCTTGGTGGTACGGTTGGTTATGAATTAAACCAATACTTCGTAGATTATTTAGGACATGCAGGAACTATCTTGTTATTGTTATTCTTTGCTTTTGCATTTATACTTTTCCGCTTTAAACTTTCTCCTACTACTATTAAAGAGAAATTAGCGGTAATCCCTAACACGTTTAAAAACCTAAGAAAGAAACACTTAGAAACAGCTAAGGATTTTGATGTAAAAACTTCAGCTTCTACAAATGCTCAAGAGCCTATTGCCCCTACTCCTCAACCAGTAGCAGAACCTATAGCGCAAACAAAACAAGAAGAAAAACCGACAACAAACATCAGTACACAGCCTCCTGTGGAATCACAGCAATCTGTAGTACTTGAACATAAAAATATACGTCCTACTATTGAGCATAGTTCTGAACTTTCATTGGATCCTAAAGCTCCTAAAAAAGCAAAAGATACTTCATTTGAAGGAATGATTTTAGACACTCCTACGGATGATTTCGTTATTGAAGCTCCAATGGAAGAAAGTACAGTAGAAGAAAACTTAGCTGCTAAATTAGTTAGAGATTTTGGCGAGTTTGACCCTACGCTTGATTTGTCTAACTACCAATTCCCGTCTATTGAATTATTAAAAGACTATGGCACTGGTGGTATTACAATTAACCAAGAGGAATTAGAAGAAAACAAAAATAGAATTGTAGATACACTTAAAAACTACAAAATTGATATTGCTCAGATTAAAGCAACTGTAGGTCCTACGGTTACTTTATATGAGATTGTACCAGAAGCTGGTGTTAGAATTTCTAAGATTAAAAACTTAGAAGATGATATCGCCTTGTCATTATCTGCATTGGGTATTCGTATTATTGCTCCAATTCCGGGTAGAGGTACCATCGGTATTGAGGTGCCAAATAACAACCCTTCTATTGTATCAATGAAGAGTGTTATTGGTTCTCCTAAATTTCAAAATGCGGAAATGGAGTTGCCTGTTGCTTTAGGTAAAACTATTTCTAACGAAACGTTTGTAGTTGACTTAGCTAAAATGCCTCACTTACTAATGGCTGGTGCTACTGGTCAAGGTAAGTCTGTTGGTCTTAATGCCCTACTTACTTCCCTATTATACAAAAAGCACCCTGCTGAAGTTAAGTTCGTATTAGTTGACCCGAAAAAAGTAGAGTTAACTTTATTCAACAAGATTGAACGTCACTACTTAGCTAAGCTTCCCGATTCTGAAGATGCGATCATTACTGACAACACAAAGGTTATTAATACATTAAATTCGTTGTGTATTGAAATGGATAATCGCTACAGTTTGTTGAAAGATGCAATGGTTAGAAATATCAAAGAATACAATGAGAAGTTCAAACAACGTAAATTAAATCCTGAAAACGGACACCGCTTTTTACCGTATATCGTGTTAGTAGTGGATGAGTTTGCGGATTTAATTATGACAGCTGGTAAAGAAGTAGAAACACCGATTGCTCGTTTAGCGCAGTTAGCTCGTGCGATTGGTATTCACTTGATTATTGCTACTCAACGTCCGTCGGTAAACGTTATTACAGGTATTATTAAAGCTAACTTCCCTGCAAGGGTGGCATTCCGAGTAACTTCTAAGATTGACTCTCGTACTATTTTAGACCAACAAGGAGCTGACCAATTAATCGGACGTGGAGATTTACTTTATACACAAGGAAATGAATTAGTACGTGTACAATGTGCTTTCGTAGATACTCCAGAGGTTGAAAGGCTGACAAACTACATTGGTTCTCAAAAAGCTTATCCTGATGCTTACTTACTGCCAGAATTTGTAGGTGAAGATGGTGGCACAGGTATTGATGTTGATATCAGTGAGCGCGACGCATTGTTCAGAGATGCTGCTGAGATTATTGTAACGGCACAACAAGGTTCTGCTTCCCTATTACAACGTAAATTGAAATTAGGATACAATAGAGCAGGTCGTATCATTGACCAATTAGAAGCCTCAGGAATCGTAGGCCCGTTCGAAGGAAGTAAAGCAAGAGGAGTTCTAATCCCAGACTTAGTTGCTTTAGACCAGTTCTTCGAAAACGAGCAAAACAACAAGTAAAACAAAACAAATGAAAAAGATTATTGCCTTTATATGCGTTTCTTTACTGACACTTAACGCATCTGCTCAAACAAGCCAAAGAGCAAAAAACTACTTACAAGAAGTGACTAAGAAGTTTAATTCGTACACGAATGTTGTGATCGACTTCTCTTTTAGTTTAAGAGATAGCAAAAAAGCGGAGAAAAACTATGATAGTAACGGACATATTGACATAGAGAAAGACTTATACTTTTTAGACTTCATGGGAATGAAAAAACTCTATGATGGTAAGAAAATATATACAGTAAGTCCAGAGGATGAAGAAGTAACAATTTCTAAATATGATGCTGATAGTACAGAGGGTGTTTTACCTTCTCACATGCTAACATTTTTTAATAAAGGTTACAACTTCCAATGGGATATCTTACAGAACTTAAGAGGTAGAAAAATTCAATATATCAAATTAATTCCTACAGATAAAAACTCTGTTATAAAAGAAGTATTATTGGGAATAGATGATGAAACGAAAAACATCTACAATAAAATTCAAGTAAATAAAGATGGTTCGAAATCAACGATAACGGTTAATTCTTTTAAAACAAATCAACCTATATCAAAAAATCATTTTACCTTTACAGAATCAATGTACCCTAATTACTACATTAACAAAATAGATTAGTCGATTTTAAGTGAAGATACTTGACCGTTATATTTTAAAGACCTTTATAACAACGCTGTTTACAGTGTTTGCTATTTTATATTTTATATTCATACTTCAAGGTGTATGGTTATTCATTTCTGAGTTAGCCGGAAAAGATTTGGACATTTTAATTATTGTCCAATTCCTTCTATTCTACTCCCCTAAAATGGTACCGTTAGTATTACCACTATCTGTATTGTTAGCCTCTATTATGACCTTTGGTAGCTTTGCTGAGAACTATGAGTTCGCTGCAATGAAAGCATCAGGTATTTCTCTGAAAAGAGCAATGCGTCCGTTGTCTATCTTTATCTTCATTTTAGCTGCTATCTCTTTTTGGTTTGCAAATGATGTTATTCCTAAAGCTGAGTATAAATTCTTGAACTTGAGAAAAGAAATTATTCAGACTAAACCTGCTATGGCTATTGCTGCAGGTCAGTTTAATGACTTGGGCCAAGTAAACATTAAAGTTGATAGTAAATCTGGAAACAATGGTCAATATCTGAAAAATGTGACTATGCACGTTAAGTCTAATTCAGGTTATGAAAATAAAACAGTTATTAGATCAGTTGATGGTGAACTTGAAACAGAGGAAACATCTAATATCTTAAAACTGCATTTGTTTGACGGTAATTATTATGATGATATTGCTGCTAAAACTTATGAACAAGCTAAGAAACATCCTTTCGTGAAAACGAAGTTTGAAAAATACACAATGAATATTGACTTGGGTAGTTTTCAAAATGAAGGTAAAGATGATGAGAAAATCACCAATACCTACGGGATGCTTAATATTCAAGAGTTGAATTATACAATCGATTCTTTACAAAAGTCATTGGCTGTAGAAAGAAGTTCAAACACAGACAACATTACTCTGAGAATGAACAACTTGTTTACAGAAAACAAACACACAAAAGAAAAAATTAAGAAAGCTGATATTGCTCCTGAAAACTTGTTAGAAGGCTTTAGTAAAGATAATCAAAGCCGCATTTTACAATCGGCAATTGATTATACAAGCAACCTAAGTTTCAATGCTGAAAGCAACGACTTATCTATGCTTAATCAAATCAAAAAGATTAATGACCACTGGTTAGCATTGTATGAAAAGTTTGTTATTGCTTTCTCTTGTTTCCTAATGTTTTACATTGGAGCACCGCTTGGAGCGATTATTAGAAAAGGTGGTTTGGGATTACCTATTGTATTTGCAGTAGCTATCTTTATTACTTACCACTTTATTAATACGTTTGGTAAAAAGCTGGCACAAGAAGATGGTATAACGCCATTTTTAGGTGGTTGGATTGGATCATTAGTTTTGAGTCCTCTTGCAATTTACTTAACTTATAAAGCAACAAAAGATAATGGACAAGTGAACTTCAGTGCGGCATTTGATCCAATTATCGACTTTTTTAAAGCATTAGTAAAATCTAAAAAGACGAGTTCTGAAATAAGTAAATAACACTTATAGAGGTGCGTCTAATTAAATAACAAACAATTTGTAGTAACAACAAAAACAACTATAATGTCACACAATCACATTCAATTAAACACTATTGAGGAAGCAATCGAAGATATCCGTGCAGGAAAAGTAATCATAGTGGTAGATGATGAGGATCGTGAAAACGAAGG
>JASLGC010000089.1 GCA_030150335.1 Flavobacterium sp. | reverse complement strand
TAACTGATTATTCTATCGACTTCTTTTCTTCTCGTTGGCAAATGCAATTCGGGATTAGATATACATTCTAAAGGATAATAATATTAGTTTTTCATAGAGCTAAGTATGTGTTTTATTTCGAGAGGTGCCATTAATATATTATGGCACC
The DNA here is from genome assembly GCA_030150335.1 of Flavobacterium sp. Taxonomy (GTDB): domain Bacteria; phylum Bacteroidota; class Bacteroidia; order Flavobacteriales; family Flavobacteriaceae; genus Flavobacterium. Next base: position 6,918 of record JASLGC010000089.1, on the reverse strand, counting down.
TCTATTTTTTTAAATAAAAAAAGCTACCCTGTGAAGTAGCTTAGCTTATAACATTTTCTTAATTCTATTTTTTACTGTAGGCGATTGCTTAAAACATGCAATTACTTGTTCTAAAATTCGCGGTTTCATTCTGCCTTTTATCTCATAATTAACCCCTTCTAAAGGATATTCCTTATTAAATTCCACTACGTTTTTCATAGTAATATATTGCCCATACAAATAAGTACGCACGCTAAAAGAGAAATTAGCATTGGTGACTATTTCACCTGCATTAAAGATAAAAACAGTTTGATTCGCACTGGGTATTTCTACACACTTCGCTTTGTTTGAAGGGACATAATCTTTACTCGAAGGTAAACTAATGAGCATTGCGTCTACATCATCAATCTTTTTTAAAACTAAAAAGAATTTGTCTTTGTATTGACCATTTTCAAATCCGTAGTTTTTAATGTATAACAATGTTCCTGCTTCCAACCGAATACTTATTAAAAAGAGAAATTGTTTGAAAAACGCTGCATCTCCTCATATTCTTCAAGTAGATGTTTTTTCAACTGATCATGCTCAACCAATTTATGAAAGTCAATCTTATAATTACTTGTGTTTCTAACACCATTAGTAAAATCGGCAAGCAATCCCATTTCAGAAACTAATTCGTGCCAAAGACCGCCTTCGCGATGTGTCATTGCAACTAATTGTTCTGCATTAAAATTCTTTGTTTGGTTGGTAAGATTTGCTAATAACATTAGGTCGTTATCAGAAAACTCATCATCGTTAAATGCTTTTGTAGATTTGATATAAGACCCGTTGCCATCAAACTTATCAATTCTGATATAATCTTTCAAAGACGCTAAAGTTTCATTGCTGTCTAATTGTGAAAAGATCTCTTGATTAACTGGTCCAAATTTCCAAGCTTCATATTCTAAATTGAAAAAAGGAATACCTGAACGCTGTATTGAAAGCTCATCTAATAGGTAGATTAATTTCAATACTTTGGTTTTAGATAAATAAGGCATATTATCTGCAAAGTAAATAAGGGTATTACCTACTTTGTCTATGATTTCTTCCTTTTTCATAATTTCACTTGTTATAACATCACAAAGATATAATTTAATTTACGTAATAAACTGCTCTATACCAATTTTTTAACAATGTACAAAGTGCTAACCTCTTGCTAAAAAGCATGATTGTATTGTTATAAACAACTGTAATTACAAGCATCAAATTGACGTTGAACTTCATAAAACATTTTGTTATCGCAAGGAAAAATGGTTTATACTTGAAAGACGTGAGGACTCTGGACTAAACGCATAATCTGCCCTACTTACAAGAATACATTAAAACAACTATATACAATTGAAAACAAACTCCTTATGGCAAATAAAAAAAGCACCTTTTTAAAATATTAAAAAGGTGCTTTTGGGTTATATATGTTTTTTATTACAAAATAAACTTCTGTTTTCGATAATCGCTTGGCGAATACGCCGTTACTTTCTTGAATAAACGAGTAAAGTAAGATGCCGAACTATATCCTAATTCAAAGGCAATACCTGCGATGTCTCTGGTCTTATCTTGTAACAAGATTTGACTATGCAGAATACTAATTTCATTAATCCACTGCTTCGGGGGTTTGTTTGTTGCCTCTTTGACGCATTTGTTGAGATAATTCTCTGAAATGTGGAGAAGGTTAGCGTAGAACAGAACATTTTTATGGTCGATATGAAATTTCTGTACCAACTCTCTGAATTTAAAGGCAATATCTAACTGCCTTGTCATTGGGGTCTTATTCTCAATATCTGTTCTAATGATTTTCTTTAGGACAGTAAGCAATAATGCTATACTGATTTCCATGTCTTTAGTTTCGCCATTTACTTCCTCTTCTAACAGTTCTAAAACACGTCTTACCCAACTGGCATTCGTGTCATCTAAAACTACATAAGGGTTCATTGTAAAGAACTGTAAATCTGTGCTACCTAAAGAAATATCGGTGATTACCTCACTCTCGTAAACAACAAAGAAGCCTTCTATGTCTTCCGAAATTGACAAGGTTGCGGTGATATTCCCCTGTTTTACGTTTATTACATCTCCTGCAATCAAGGTGTACGCTCCACTTTCAAGGTGTTGCGTTAGGGTACCTGTGGTTACAAAAATCATAAAGTTGAACGTAGTACGGTATGGAATAACCGGCATGACGATGCCTTTTAAGTAATCTTCAATACGATAAATCTGTATTTTACTCTCATTAAAAAGGCTGTGCTCATTAATGTCTGGCAAAAACAGCTTTTTGTACTGATAATTATTTAAAATTTGTATTGAAGGTTTTGACATATCGGATATAAAATTAAAGATGACTCTTTAAGTTTTTTGCGTATGCAAAATTAAACTATAAGAGAATCTCAATGTGTTATAATTGTAATAAAAAAAGACTTTTCTAAGCTAAATCAGGCTTTTTTGAAAAATATTTGTCGACTAACCATCCATCAAATCTTCTAATTGGATACATTACCCACATTGAAAATACAAATGGGAACGTTAAGGCTGTCCATCCATTTTCAATCATTAAAGCATCGATATATGTAGCGATTGTTACACTAATCAAAACATAGATACCATCTCTTACTTTATCTCCTCCCATTGCAATACCACAAAGTACAGCGTTGAAACTCAATACTCCTTCTTTTACTAAGTCGTCTGAGATATCAACATAGTGAGAAATGAAAACACTAATCATTACTGCTACAAAAGCATAAAGTGCATTGATTGGTCTGCTGATGAATACTCCTAAGAAGAAAATAACTCCTGCAATGAAACTACCTTGGAAGATAACCTGACCGAAAGCGTGTCCTTCAATTAAGAAATCGTCTAATTCTTCGATATCTACAAAGTGCTCTGGTACTGAATGTATCGCCAATTCTGGGATACTTAACACGAATAGCGTAATCCAAGTCATTCCAACAAATGGAAATGTGTAAGCTGGTAGTTTATACTTCACAGCATACCCCATTACGATAGTTGCTATAATTGACGCTATAATTATTCCTAACCATACCCAGATATTAGACTCAAAATAGAAAATTAAGGCTACACCAATTAAACTCGCATTGAATCCGTATAATCCGTTCTCGATATCTTCATCTTCGAACTTCATCAATTTAGCTGTTGCGATACCAACTAAGTTACTTACTAAACCAGCAACTCCCATTAGTGCTGAATCGTAAAAAATTGCTGCAATAAACAAGATTCCTGTTATTGCATTTCCTTGTAACATAATTTGTCCAAATCCTTTGAACAATGCATTGTAATAATGACTAACAATCGTTTTCATAAACGTACTTTAAAATATAAAATTTTGAACTCTTTTATAGGAATAGTTCACTCCATAGTTTTTGTTGAATGTCTTGGAACAAATTGTAAAGTTGTTCTGCTCCATATCCAAGAACCCTTACTACGAATCCATTTTGCTCTGTTTTACTAATTCCAAAAACAATGTTTTCAATGTCTTTGTATTGTGCATGAAAATGAGCGATGAACTCCTCTACAGCTATATTTGCTGTATTGTAATATATCAATGTTCCTTGGTGTGTAAACCCTTCTAAAATTCCCAATCCTTGGATAGGCATTAATTCAGGTTGTAGTAACACATTGTCTTTTAAGACCATTTCACCATTTACGAAAACTTCAGTTAAGTTTTGAAAGTGATTATATTCAAACTGTTCTCCAGACATCTTACGCCCACAAGTAACAATATCACTTAATAAAAAATGACAGTTTTCTGCCATCTTAACGATGTTGTGACTGATGAATGTAGAAGAATTTTGAGGTACAACAGGGTGAGGTACATAAGCAAAGGCAGAGTCTTTCTCAAGAGTAATTGCCATTGTTTGTGTTGATTTGTTTTTCATGTGGAATAAACGTTGATACGCTTGCGTTTGCAATTGTAACTTCGCTTTCTCTGCCACTTTCACTTCAAGACGGTGATCATCACCATCTAACAGTCCCGGTGAAGAACTCATAATCATCAGATAAGCTGCCTTATCACGACGATACTGTCCTACTGGAACAATTCTAAAAGGTTGAGTAACGTAGGCGTCCTTTAAAAAGGACACACCATCACGTTGCTCAATCTTAATATCTAATGAACATACCATACTTATCTTTTTAAATTTGGTTCTTCAATATCCTCTAATAAGGCATATTTTTTAATCCAACCGATAATTTCGTCAAGGCCTTCTCCTGTTTTTAAGTTTGAGAATACAAACGGAGCTCCTTTACGCATCATACGAGTATCTTCTTCCATTACTTCTAATCTTGCTCCTACATAAGGTGCTAAGTCAATTTTGTTGATCAACAATAAATCAGATCTTGTAATAGCAGGTCCTCCTTTACGAGGCATTTTTTCTCCCTCAGCTACGTCAAGTACGAAAATTGTAATATCAGCTAAATCTGGACTGTAAGTAGATGATAAGTTATCTCCTCCACTTTCGATTAATATCAACTCTAAATTAGGAAAACGGTTAGCTAATTCATCTACAGCTTCTAAGTTCATACTTGCGTCTTCTCTAATCGCTGTGTGAGGACATCCTCCTGTTTCTACACCGATGATGCGATCACTTGGTAATAAGCTGTTTTCAGCCATGAATCTTGCATCTTCTTTTGTATAAATATCGTTAGTAATTACAGCTAAGTCATACTCATTTAATAAACGACGACTTAAACTTTCTAATAAAGCAGTTTTTCCAGAACCTACTGGTCCACCTACTCCAATTTTTACATATTTTCTAGTTTCCATTTTTATGAGTTTTATTATGATAAATACAATCGAGAATAAAGGTTTTCGTGTTGCATGCAACGGATATCAAAACCTACATTACACAATCCAATTAAGTTACGATCAAGGTTTAGGGACTCTTGACTCAACGTCCATAAATCATCGTGCAAATAGTATAAGATATCTTGCCCGTCTAACTGTCCAAGTGGAACAAGTTTTACAGCGTTCGTTACCATACCAATTGCAGCATTGTAATAATAAGCGTGCATAGCCTCTACAATAGGAAGTTCCATTAAGTAAGCAAACATTCCGAATAGAACACAATAGTGGCTATAAGCTTTCTTTTCTTTGATAATCTGCCCCCATTGCTCTACCAAAGGGTCATCAACATATCTTGAAAATATTTTATACAATCTCACTCCAAGCTTTTGGCTTCCTTGGCGTACTTCCATTGGGCTTTTAAGAGCGTTACACTCTTGGTCCAGCTTCATTAATTCAGCTAAATCTCCCTTAGAAGCAGCATCATAAGCTAACTTCATCAAAGCGGCATCGTTATATCTAAGGTTATACCACAAGTTATGTCTAACATATTCCTCTGCAGTTACCTTACTATTCACAAGTCCTTCTTGTACATAAGTTTCTAACCCATTTGAGTGAGTATATCCACCTATGGGTAAAGTAGGATCTGATAAGTGTAATAATCTTCCTAAAAACTGACTCTGCATAGTATTTATTATTTTATTGACATTATAGTTTTTGACATTTGAAAAGAAAAGCGTTTATTATGGCTAGGATCTACATTAGCATTCAATTTGTCAAGTAATACTTCTGATTGAATACTTGGTGCATATCCTTGTTGTTGTAGCCATAAATAAATAGGTCTTTCAAAAGGCATTAGTAGTTTATTCTCCTTTACAAAAAGAGCTAAATGTTTGTTTCCTACTTCATAAGCTACTAAGCCTAAATTTAAAAGATCATTAAACTCCACTACGATAGATTCACAAGGGAGAACGCGAACAACTACCATTCCCGATTCGTCATCAATTAAAACATCTCCGTGTCTTAATTCCTGACCTTTGTTCATGAACTTAATTGCCACTTCCCTTCCTGACTCTGTTCGCAATCGTTGTATTCTCTTCTGAGTTTGAAACCACTCAATAGACAATACATCGACTTCCGAATTGTCTAAGGCAGTGATATCATTGCGTAATGCTGTTGTTATAATCATAATAAATGAGAGACTTTTTTGAATTCCTTTTCTGCAACCTTGATGAAGCATTAGCTATTAACCAGAACAGCTAATGCTTTAAAAAGGCTAAAAAATCAAGGTGTAAAGGCTTACACCTTGAAGTATATATTAAAATAAGAAGTAACGTTGTCCTAAAGCAACTTCGTCAATTGGTTTACTTGTAATTTTTTTACCGTCAATGCTTACTTCGTAATTTTCTGGATTTACAATGATCTCTGGTGTTGCGTCATTGTGAATCATATCTTTTTTAGAAATGTTACGACAGTTAGATACTGGTAATAAAGTTTTGTCTAAACCGTATTCTTCTTGGATTCCGTTTTCATAAGAAACTTTAGAAACGAAGTTAAAACAAGTGTTTTTCACTGCTTTTCCTAAACCACCGAACATAGTTCTGATGATGATTGGTTGTGGGGTTGGGATAGAAGCATTCGCATCACCCATTTTAGAAGCCACAATCATACCACCTTTGATGATCATTTCTGGTTTTGCTCCAAATAAAGCTGGTTTCCAGATAACTAAATCGGCAATTTTACCTGGTTCGATAGATCCGATGTAGTTAGAAATACCGTGAGCGATTGCAGGGTTGATAGTATATTTAGACACATATCTTTTTGCTCTGTAGTTATCGCTTTCAGTTCCTTCATCTTCTGGTAAGAATCCAGTTTGTTTTTTCATTTTGTCAGCAGTTTGCCATGTTCTTGTGATAACCTCACCAACACGACCCATTGCTTGAGAGTCAGAACTCATGATACTGAATACACCGTGATCTTGTAAGATATCCTCAGCTGCAATAGTTTCAGGACGGATACGAGAGTCAGCGAAAGCAACATCCTCAGGGATATTTTTGCTTAAGTGGTGACATACCATAAGCATATCTAAGTGCTCGTCAATTGTATTTTTTGTA
>JASLGC010000087.1 GCA_030150335.1 Flavobacterium sp. | reverse complement strand
TTATTACTTAGAGTTGTATAGGTATGGAGTTTATCCACGAACGTTAAGTGGTTTAAAAGGAATATTCTTCAGCCCTTTTATCCATGGGGGATTAAAACATTTGTACAACAATTCAGCCGCTATTTTTGTGTTGCTAACCCTATTGCAATATTTCTATAAAAAACAAACTTGGGCAGTTATTGTATTTGGAATTTTACTTTCTGGAATAGGTACATGGCTAATCGCTCGACCAAGTTTCCATATTGGAGCAAGTGGTTTAGTTTATGTATTGGTAAGCTTTATCTTTTTTAAAGGAGTGCAGACCAAGTATTTTAGGCTAATGGCTTTATCATTGGTTATCGTTGTTCTATATGGAGGTACGGTTTGGTATATGTTTCCTGATATAGAAGAAGGGATTTCATGGGAAGGGCATTTAAGTGGTTTTGTAGCAGGATTGATTTTGAGTTTTGTATTGTCAAATCCTGAAATGCCTGAGAAGTATTTTAAGTATGAATGGCAAAGACCAGATTACGATCCTTCAAAAGATCCCTTTATGCAATGTTTTGACGAGAAAGGAAATTTCATTGTAATCCCTAAGAAGCCTATTGAAAGGAGAGATTATAATAATCCTTTTCGCCCGACTTTGCCTGTGGTGTATAATGAGTTATATCCAATAGGGAAAAAGGATAGTAAAAAGGATGAGTTAATAGGTGAGCTTATGCGTGTGCTTGAGAAGAGAAGCAAGATAGTGGAATAGAGGAATTACATACAATTGCAAAGGAGTATATAAAAAGAAAGCGTCTTATTAAAAGACGCTTTTATAATTTTTGACAACAAAGTTTATCACAGTTTCTAATATTTCTCCCATATTGGAGCAGTATTTGAATTGTTTGTCATGGCTCAAGTTGTACAATTCGAGTTTGAGTTGATCTATATTTTCTTGCGTTGAAATAGTGTCCTTTTTCATTACGCTGATTAAATCATCATACCGTTCTTTGTTACTTAAAACTCTTCTGACTAAAACGGAACGGACTTCTTTACGATATTGTTCTATTGAATTGTCTTTTAGATTGTGTAAAACCATTTTGACTACACCGCTGTTTTCTTTAAAAAACTGGGGAAGGTAAAACTTTAAGTTCCCTTCGTAATTCTGTTGGTCAAAATCAATTGGTCTTATTCTATACACCACTTGATCGAAATCGTGTGTGGGAATGATAACGTAGTTATACGATCTCATGTCTCCTAAAAGACCAAGCATACATCTTTCATTGAACTTGACAAATTCTTTAGAGATTTGCGATTTCTCCAACTCTGTACATTTTGGCAAATGGTCTTTGATAAATACATCTCCTGGGATCCCCAAAATATGTTCTTCAATCAATGTCTCTTTATATACCAAAAAGTTCATCGTATGAGGAGAGAGCAATTCTTCTAATTCTAAACCATATATTCTTGAAGCATCTGCTCTTTTGATATATAGATTAGTGATGATGTCGTTCAATATATTTCTTACTTTAATTCTAAAGGGTTTGGAGTTTCCAAACGAACAAAAGTCTATACTATCTATCGTTAGAAAGGGTAGAGTTTGTTCATCACCATCAGAGTGAAGTAGGGTGTATATTTTAGTAAGACTTGCTTCAATTTCTTTGTATTCATGCTCGGGGTAATAAACTCTTAACCATAGAGTGTCATTTCCTTTTGCATCTTCTAAATTGATAAACCCACAAAAGCGCATTAGGTCATCATATAGAATACTCGTCTTAGTAATACGTTTGTATTTTTCTAAGTAAGCTTCCAATTCTGGGATTACCGGATAATTAGGCTTCTTTTGTAGTTTATTCTTTTTCAATATTATCTTCTTTGTCTGATTGTTTCATATAAGAAAGCACCACAAGCAACAGAAACGTTTAAAGAATCTATTACGCTATGCATAGGTAGTTTTGCTTTCTCATCAATTATTTTCAAAACAGAAGGGTTGATTCCTTTGTCTTCACTACCCATAATGATAGCTAAAGGTACGTTTAAATCAACGTCATAGATTTCTTTTTCTGCTTTTTCTGTAGCACCTAATGTGATAACTCCTGATCCTTGTAAGTAGAATACAGCATCTTTAATGTGATCTACTTTACAAATAGGAATGTTGAATACGGCACCTGCAGAAGTTTTAACTGTATCTCCGTTTACAGGAGCAGCTCCGTTTTTACCAACGATGATTCCGTCAGCTCCACAACATACAGCAGTACGAATAATAGCACCGAAGTTACGAGCATCAGATAATTGGTCTAATATAATGAATAGAGGTTTTTCTTTTTTCTCTAAAACAGATTCAACTAAAGTTTCTAAGGCTACAAATGCAATAGGTGCAATGTTAGCAATAGCTCCTTGGTGATTCTTTTTAGTAAGTCTGTTTAATTTTTCAATAGGCACGTATGAAAAATTAATGTTGTTTTTCTTTAAGTTTTTGATCAATTCATTCATCAACTCACCTTGAGCGTCTTTCTGAATAAATACTTTATCAATGTCTTTTCCTGCTTCTATGGCTTCGATAATAGCGCGAATACCAAATATTTGATTGTCCTGTTCCATTTTGCAAAGGTAAATATATTTTATGTTCAATAATACAAGAAAGTGTAATTGGTATAGGTATGTTGTAAAGGTTGTGAATAGTTTGTGATTTTGAAGTGTATTTTGGCGTTAATATTGTTGATAATGAAGTGGTTTGGGTTGAAAAAAGAGGTGTTGAATTAACTTTAAATAGATTGAATTTTGTTTTTTTTGATTTTTTTTGTATATTGAAAGAGTAAAATGTATTTCTGAACAAAAACTAAAAAGACAGGATAAAGCTAAGTTTTACGGGTGTTTGTAAAATGCCCAAGATAAACTCGTCCTTTTTTGTAATGACAATAGAAGGCGAAAAAAATTAATTCTGTTGAAAATTAGTGTTTTGAGATTTGATAAATAAAAAAATAGTTATACATTTGCAACCCCGTATATAGTGCGGAATAATATATTGTAGAAATTATTAATAAACATTATGCCAACAATTCAACAATTAGTAAGAACAGGGAGAACCCAATTGACTAAGAAGAGTAAATCGGTTGCTTTGGATTCTTGTCCTCAAAGAAGAGG
>JASLGC010000046.1 GCA_030150335.1 Flavobacterium sp. | reverse complement strand
GATATGTATTCCAATATTTTTACATGATTTTGTTATTATGGCGTTATTTAGAGAATTTCATTCTATGACGAGGAAGATTTATTTCCGTTGCTTTTGGATAAGGTTTACGATTAGTTAAACTCACATCTTCTTTTATCCTGTTTTGTGTTTCTTTGTTTTTATCATCTTTGTAATGGTATCTCGGGTCTGCAATAAAAGGCATCTTTGCCATTTTATGAATATGTACATTTGGAAAGTGATATTCTACTTCCACAGTACCTAATAGCAGATAACAACCTCCTCCTTGAAATGGATAAGCTTCTAAGCTGTCCGGAAAGTGTATTGTGTCAAAATAGTTGCCATTAGCATCTATCCACGTACCAAAATACATAGAACCCCTTGCTGTAGGTACGTGTTTTCTGGCAATGAGATAGGCAAGCATACGTACTGTTTGCTTGTGGTATTTTGGTAAATCACATACCATTACATCTCCTCTAAACTTTGTTTTAAGTAAGTCAAAAGGAGTGCAGGATACCGTAAATCCAAGTAATTCTATTTCATCAAAAGCATCTTCAAAGGCAGACCTTTCCAAGGTAGGGAAGGTGTACTCTTGTATCGGTTCTTGTAGCAAAGTTGGTGCTGTATCAGGTTTGTAATGTACTAATAACAACCTTGCTTGAATTAGTAGTTCGTTTTTCTGTTTTCCCATACATTGAAAAGCACCGATAAAAATGAGGTTTTGTAAAGTTTCTAATCCAATAGACACACGCTGTATAAAGTCAGATAGAGATTTGTAATATCCGTTTGTATTGCGTTCTTCAACAATTTCTCTAATTAACTCTGCATTGATTCCTTGAATAAACATTAAGCCTAAATAAAGTTCATTGCCGTATAAAGTGGTCTCCCAATTACTTTGATTGATGCAGGGAGGATGTACAATGGCTCCCGACATTTTCGCCTCGTGTACATAAACCTCTGTGCGATAAAAACCGCCTTGGTTATTGATAACCGCAGTGATGAACTCTAACGGGTAGTGTACTTTGAGGTACAAACTTTGGTAGCTCTCAACGGCATAAGAAGCAGAGTGTGCTTTACAAAAGGAATACCCAGCAAAGGATTCAATCTGTCTATAGATTTCTTCGCTTAGTTGAGGTGAATGTCCTTTAGCATTGCAATGCTCAAAGAATCTTTGTTTGATGGCTGACAAGGCGTCTTTAGAGCGACTTTTTCCACTCATTGCACGGCGTAATATATCGCCATCGGCAGGTGGTAAGCCCCCATAGTGCAGGGCTATTTTAATAACGTCTTCTTGGTAAACCATTATGCCATAAGTCTCGCCTAATTGCTCTCTGAAAACTTCGTGAAAGTACTCGAATTGACCTGGGTTATTGTGGCGAAAGATGTATTCTTGCATCATACCACTTTGTGCAACTCCTGGACGAATAATAGAAGATGCTGCTACTAATATTTTGTAGTTATCACATTTTAAACGTCTTAATAATCCTCTCATGGCAGGACTTTCGATATAAAAACATCCTACGGTATTGCCTATTTGCAAGTATTCATTAACCTTTGCTTCATCTTTAGACAAGGCAGTATTGCGAATATCTACTTTGATTTTTTTGTTTTTCTCAATAAGCTGAACTGCCTCGTCAATATGACCAATTCCTCGTTGACTAAGGATGTCAAACTTATCAAAACCAATATCTTCAGCAATATGCATGTCAAATTGCGCTACAGGAAAACCTTTAGGAGGATAATCCAAAGCGGTGTAATTTGTCATGGGTTCTTCTGAAATTAATACCCCACACGGGTGCATGGTGCGTTGGTTTGGGAACCCCTCAAGCATTTGTCCGTATTGATGAATGAGTTGAACGATACTATTTGGTTCGTGTTGTTCCATGGAATTGCGGGTTAGGCTATCCAATTCTTCTTTTGGCAACCCATATACTTTGCCAATCTCACGAATGATAGAGCGGTATTTAAAGGTTGACATAGCTCCACAAAAAGCCACATGGTCCTTGCCATACCTTGTGAAGATGTATTCTAAGATAATATCGCGTTCTTTCCAAGACCAGTCGATGTCAAAGTCGGGTGGCGTTTTTCTGTTTTCGTTTAAAAAACGTTCAAAGTACAAGTCCAGTTCCAATGGGCATACATTGGTAATACCAAGGCAATAGCCTACAATACTGTTTGCGCCACTACCACGACCAATGTGCATAAATCCCATAGAGTTGCTATATCGAATGATGTCCCAAGTAATTAGAAAATAACCAGAAAAAGCTAAGTCACTAATCACTTTCAGTTCCTTTGCTACGCGTGTTTTTGCTTCAGGGTGATTTTTACCATAAATACGCTCCATACCTTGATATGCTAAACGGGTAAGTAATGCCATATCCGTTTGTTGATTTTGGGTGTAAAATCGCTTGTTTCTTGGTTTTCTAAACTCAAAGGTGAATTGACATTGTTCTACTAATTCTTGTGTATTGGCTATAATCTGAGGGTAGTCTTTAAATAAATCAATTAGCGTTTGTTCGCTTACCATTATATCATTTGGAGATGCACAATCGCGTTCCTCTAATTTTGAGACAAGAGTATTAGCATCAATCGCACGCAGGATTTGATGTAATTCGTATTCTTGTTCGTTTTGATGGTTAATAGGGTGTAACACAACCATCTTGCACATTAGCTCTCTCCACTTGGGTTGGTAAAGTAGGTTAAGCTGAGATACTGTTATCCCGATGTATTCGTTCTCTCTTAGTTGAATAGGAGTAGAGGACAAAGGGTATATCACTATGGTGTTTTCAAAAGGAGGAGCAATGGCAGAAAGTGGTGTTCCTAACTCGTTATGAGTAGTTAATAGTCTACTCATTTCTGCCATTCCATTTTGGTTCTTAGCTATTCCGATATAGCACAAGTTGTTGTCTTGTCTAAATTCAATACCTACCAATGGTTTGATATTCGCTTTATTACACAGCTGTATAAAGTCGTATGCTCCATTGAAGGTATTGATGTCTGTTAAGGTTAAGCAGGATACTTGATGTTGTATGCCTAAGTCAACTAATTGTTCTAAGGGAATAGTGCCATAGCGAAGGCTGTAGTATGAATGACAATTTAATAACATAGCGTTTGTGGTTTAGTGATAACTGTTTACAGAGAATAGTTTGTGATTAACTGTTGGCAGCTTACAATTTTCAGCTCATCGTTTGTGTTTTGAGCATTCTAAGTAAGGATGATTGTTCTTTTATCTGAGATTTCTATTAATGAGATACAAATTTGTAGTTAGCCATAAGCTGTGAATTAATAGTAGTAATTCATTAAAGGTTAACATAAGGTCGTAAGCTGATAGTTGTTCACTATAAACGGTCCATTGATAGACATAAAATATTAAAGGTTCGCATAAGGTCGTAAGCTGATAGTTGTTCACTATAAACTGTCCATTGATAACCATAAAACATTAAAAGGTTAGCATAAGGTTGTAAAGTGATAATCGTAAACCAATATTCTATTTACTTTGTTTTTTTAGAAAAGCTCCAGCGCAGCGAGTGACGGCATTTACTCCATATCTCTGTTTCATACGGTCCATTGCCTGATATAACGCCATCATTTCTTGTGTATCTTCAAATAGGTTCATTTGATACGTTCCCCGTACCAGTCCACTAAACTGAATACCAATTAACCGAAGTCGCATTCGACGTTGGTATAACTTGTCAAACAAG
>JASLGC010000037.1 GCA_030150335.1 Flavobacterium sp. | reverse complement strand
TTGTCAATTAATGAATACTCGGTTCACTACGAACGCAAAACGATTCGTTATCTCTCTGACACTCTTTCGACGAAAACCGCCTTTTTTCTAAGAGTATACGCAATGTAGTCGAAGCCATTACTAAACAAGCCAAATCAAACTCCAATTGCTTTTGATTTAATTCTACTTAGTGTTTCTTGTGATATGTTTAGATATGAAGCAACAATTTTATTGGGCAACCGCTGTACAATCAACGGATTTTGTTTCAACAATTCAGTATAGCGTTCTGAAGCATCCATCGTAACCATAGAAAACAATCGATTGGTATTGTTTACATAGGCAAACTCTAAGTACTTACGATAAAACTTCTCCCATTGAGGAACCTCATCTAATAAACTGTAAAAGTCTGCATGCGTAATTACAAATACTTCGCTTTCTTCTAATGCTTGTAAATATTCAGAAGATGGAGATGTATTGATAAAACTGACTAAAGCTGTGGCAAATTGATTTTCAAAGGCGAAGAAACGCGTTGCATCTTGTCCTGCTTCATTAATGTAAAAAATGCGCAAGCACCCTTTGCAAACAAAGTATAGTTTTTGTGTGCTAAGTCCTGAGGAATTTAACTGTATTCCTTTTGCCAACTTCTCATAGTGAAAGCGAGACAGAATCACATCCAATTCTTCTTCTGTTACATCTATTCGCTCTTGTATATAGGCAATTAATTGTTTCATCTAATAGACTTATTTATCACTAACAAAAGTACGGTAATAAACCAAGTCGGCTATACTAAGCACCGTCATTTTATGTTCTTTAGCAAAAGTAACAACCTCAGCTAATCTCGCCATCGTACCGTCGTCATTCATTAATTCACACAAAACAGCTTGTGGTGGCAAACCAGCTAACTTCATTAAGTCTATTGCGCCTTCTGTATGCCCGTTTCTCTCGAGTACACCACCATTCTTAGCTCTAAGGGGAAATATATGTCCTGGACGTGCTAAATCGCTTGCAATAGCATTTTTATTACTTGCTGCAAGAACCGTGGTTAACCTATCAGCTGCAGACAAACCGGTTGTTACTCCTTTTGCCGCTTCTATAGTGATGGTAAACGGCGTTTGAAAGCGACTGCTGTTTTCTTCTACCATATATGGCAATTGCAATTCGTCTGCTTTATCATTGGTCAGACACAAACAGATAACTCCACTGCAATAGCGTATCAGCATTGCCATATCTTGCTCAGACATCAAATGGACTGAGAATATAATATCGCCTTCGTTTTCTCTGTCTTGGTCGTCTAACAGTAATATCCCTTTGCCACTTTTCAAAAAGCTCAACGCTGTCTCTACTCTTTCCTGACTATCCCAACCGAATTGGTTTAATGTGTTTTCTAATGTTTTCATCTTTTTCTTGTTAATGAGCCAAAGGTCTATCATCACAGAAACAGAAACATTGATGTAAGTCAATAAATCATCTAAAAACAAAAAAGACCTACGGATTAATGTAGGTCTTGAGGTATATCAAATAAATCATTTTTGATTTAGTCATCTTGGTTTAACGTATGTGATATCTTATCTAAGTTTAGACTATTCGCCATCGCAGAAAAGATGTCGTAATACGTACTTTTATTCTCGTACAATATTTCGTGTGTACCGCTTTCTACTACTTGTCCTTTTTCCATTACAATGATGTTATGTGCATCTATAATCTGAGATATACTGTGTGATACAATGATTACCGTACGGTTTTCTTTAATGGCATCTAAACTCAGTTTGATTTGCTCTGTAGCAATGGCGTCCAAACTTGCCGTAGGTTCATCTAAGAAAATAATAGCGGGGTCTTTCAAGAACAAACGTGCAATAGCAATACGCTGTTGTTGTCCTCCTGATAGCAAACGAGCATCGGCTTGATACCCTTGTGGTAAGTCCATAATCTGTTCGTGAATATACGCTTGCTTAGCGGCTTGCTCCACTTCTTCAAAACTCGCCAAAGGATTACCATAGCGAATGTTTTCTTCTATACTTCCTTGAAAGATGTGGTTCTTTTGCAGTACAAGCCCAATATGTTTACGCAACTCCTTAGTGTTGTATAACGCCAAATCAACACCGTCTATATAGATTTGCCCTTGGGTAGGGGCGTAAAACTTGTCTAACAGATTAATCACTGTACTCTTCCCTGCTCCACTTAACCCTACTAATGCAGTGGTTTCATTTGGCATAATAGTCATCGACACGTCTTTTAATGCTGTAGTCCCGTTAGGATAGTCAAACGTTACATTCTTAATCTCTATCTTTCCTTTGACTTCTTTTGGAATGTATGTACCGGTAGATTCAACTTCATCCTCTGAGTCAATAATCTCAAAGAAACTTTCTGAGTAAATCATTGCATCGTTTACATCATCATAAATACGGTGCAACTGACGAATAGGCGCTGTGACGTTGTTAAACAATAGTACGTGAAACATAATTGCTCCTACTGTCATTTCCCCTTTCAATACGAAGTATGCAGTAAGTAGAATAATCACCACCAGACCAAATTGCTCTATAAACCCTTTAACGGCATCAAACACAAAACTCATGCGTCTGGTCTGCAACTGGTTTTCTGTCATATCATATTGAATAGCCTCGTGCTTCTCTGCTTCTAAGGGTTCGCGTACAAATGACTTAATCACGGTAATGGAATTAATCAATGAGATAATACCGTTGTTTTTATTCTCTCTATAGCTACGCATCTTACGTCTATAGCCTTTCAGCTTGGTTGCTTGGCGTTGGCTCACATAAAAATAAAGGGGAATCATAGCTGTACTAACCAATCCTACATAAACATTGGCACTGTAAATAAATATCAACGCTACGATGGCATTGGCAAAAAGCGGAAGGATGTCTATAAAGAAGTTTTGTATTAATCTGGTAATACTACTTATTCCTTGGTCTATACGCGTTTGTAGTTTTCCACTGTCATTATCGTCCGAAGTGTAAAATGCCATGCGATAAGTCAAGATACGGTCCACAATTAATTGAGAGATATCTCTTGAAACGTAAATACGCAATTTCTCTCCAAAAAACTTTTGTCCAAATTGGATAAACGCAAGAATAATCTCTTTTCCGATTAAGATAGCACTACAGATTAATAGCATTTTATACCCGTAATTTAGGTCGTGTAATCCGTTTATCACGTTAGTTAGCTCGTCTACAAGCCTACGCAAAATAATCGCATTCACCTGAACGGCAAAAGACCCTATGGCAGTAAGAACAAGTGTTCCTATTATCAATCTCTTATAGGGAACTACAAAAGGCTTTATCTTTTTTAGTATTCTAAATAAATTCATAGTACAAAGATAACCTTGTTCTCAAAATTATCTTTTGATTTAGGTCAATAAATGATATATCTCTCGTCATCTTCTAACACTAATGTGTTAAAATTTAACTATTTAGTTTTGTATTGTTAAAATTTAACTACATTTACCAAAAATATAAATTATAATAATTATGAGAAAAATTACTTTATCATTATTAGCAGTTATGGCTTTTGGGTTTACAGCTAATGCACAAACACCAGACATTAAAATTGGTGCTAAAGCTGGGGTTAACTTCGCAAATCTTAGTAATGCTGAAAATAATAATAACAAGACTGGTTTCAACGTAGGAGCTGTTGTTGAGGTTTTTATCAATGAAAAATTCTCTATTCAACCTGAGCTTTTATATTCTACTCAAGGAACTAAAATTAAATTTAGTGAAGAGCTTTTTGATGGTACTACAGTTAATGTAAAATCTAAATTAAAATTTGATTACATCAATGTTCCAATCATGGGTAAATATTACGTAGCTGATGGATTTAACGTTCAGTTTGGTCCACAAATTGGTTTCTTAACTACTGCTAAACATGAAATAGATAATATTTCTGTTTCTAAAAATGGTTTAGGGATTAATTTTAATGACCTTAAAGACGAATACGAAGAAGGTGATATCAAAGATATGGTAAACAAAGTTGATTTTGGTTTAAACTTTGGTCTTGGGTATGAGCATGCTTCTGGAGTATTTGCTGACGTTCGTTATAACTTAGGTTTAACAAGCATCGATAAGAAAATTGATGGAGAACAAGACAAAATCAAAAACGGAGTATTCCAAATTTCTGTTGGTTTTAAATTCTAATCTAATTAGTACTATAAATAAGAAAGGCTATCCTGTGCGGGATAGCCTTTTCTATTTTATAAATCGTCTTTAGAAATAAGTCAAATTAGCTATAGATACTTATATATTAAAAGTAGTACAATTACACATCATTTCATTGATTATAAGCAATGTAATAAAAAGTAAGAATACCAATCGTTTACTTTTGTTATAAAATAAACACCATGATAAAAAACATAATAACAATATTAATTGTATGTGTTTTTGGTCTTATAGCACATGCACAAAACCCCGATTTGAATATTGGAGGTAAGATAGGCTTAAATATATCAAATGCTCAGGATATTGGTTATTCCACTTCCCCCCGTTACTCCATACATGTTGGTGCAATTGTTGAAAAATTTGTCTCACACAAACTCGCTATTCAATCTGAATTTATATTGTCGGGACAAGGATTTAAGATTGATGACACTTCTTATGTTCAAGAGAACGTAAACAACAAGATTGTTGCTACTACAAAAGTAAACTATATTAATGTTCCGTTACTTGCTAAATACTATGTTTGGAAAGGATTGAATATACAAGTAGGTCCTCAACTTGGTTTTATGGCATCGGCAAAAACAAAAGTAGATACATATATCCTGAATGGAAAGGAAGTATCTGATATTAAGCGCCATGAATTTGAGGACTCTATCGAAAAGAAATTAAACACTTTTGACTTTAGTTTTAATGTGGGTATTGGATATATGCTTTTATCTGACGTATTCGTTGACATTAGATACAACATGGGCTTAACCAATGCAAACAAAGAGGAACCTTACTATAAAAATGGGGTGCTTCAGATTTCTATTGGTGCAAACTTTTAATCAAAAAAAAGACTATCCATTACAGATAGCCTTTCTTATTATATCATTTTGTTTTTCTTTAAAAACTCGTAAACCATTAATACTCCTGGAACTAAAATAGCTTCTTTTCTATATTCCTCAAAACTGAAGTACTTTATAGCACCTATCTCATTAGTTGCTTGTATTTTCTCATCCTCCAAGTCATAAAGAAAACATTCTTGTCTCATCATAATGTTTAGTTTTTCTCCATACGCTGGAGCAGATATAGGCACTAAGTGCTTTAGCTTATCAGGATTAAGAGATAGCGCTAATTCTTCTTCTATTTCTCTAATCAAAGCAGTTTTACTGTCTTCTCCATTATCTACTTTACCTCCTGGTAAATACCAAGCTTTTTTATTATTGCTATAGGCAAGAAGTAGCTTTTGCTTTTCTAATACTACAAGCCCAACAGTGGGTAGGTCTTGCCAAGGCTCAGCAACTACAGGTAGATGAAAAACACTCATCATACGTCCAGGAACAGTCGTAAGAACAGTTCTGACACACTCTGCTCCCATCTTTTCATAAAACTCATTAGTGTTTGGTTCAGCGAATACTTCAATGTATTTAAACCCTTCTTCTTTACTAATTCTCTTAATCTCTTTGATAGTTTGTGTACCATAGCCTTTATTCAAAAACTCAGGTAACAACCATAGATGCTCTACCAAAATATAATTACCTTTTGGTACAAGAGCAAAGAAACCAATATACTCCTCTTCTGCAAAGCATTTATATACTTGTCCTCTTTGTAAATTGTCTTCTGTAATCGTTAGCAAATCAATCCACTGACGTATTAGTTCGTCTGCGTACCCCCAGTATTTCTTTGCTGAAATAGCCGTTTCAGTTAGTAAATTACAATCTTCTGCTTTAGCTTTTTTATATAATATAGTGGTCATAAAAATTGTTCTTTGATTCTCAAATTTAATAATTTTTAAAACTTAATTTATATTATTTATAAAATCTTTAGTAAATTTATTGATAAATACAATAGAAAATGACTATTCGAGAAGCAACCCTTTCAGATATTCCTCAGTTACAGCTACTTTATCAAAAACAGTTTGAAACATTACAAAAATACCAACCTACTTATTTTAAAGCTGATTTACCTGCTGCTGATTTCTTACAAGAAACCATTGAATCTGACGATTGTGAGTTTATCATAGCAGAAGATAATGGAACACTAATAGGTATGGTTGCCCTCTTTATAGAAGAAACATTGCCCTATGAATGTTTTGTTCCACATCGTTATTTAAATTTTGCTGATATTTATGTTGCTCCTGCCTACCGAAATCAAACCATTGGCAAACAACTTATTAATGCAGTAAAACAATGGGCTTTTACCAAACAAGTAGATTATATTGAGCTTTTGGTGTTAAAACAAAATCAA
>JASLGC010000350.1 GCA_030150335.1 Flavobacterium sp. | reverse complement strand
CCGGCGATTAACCGTATTTTATACAATATAGATTCTCTAAGAGAATTTGAGCCAGTGGAGGGACTCGAACCCACGACCTGCTGATTACAAATCAGCTGCTCTAGCCAGCTGAGCTACACCGGCGACTCAACTATATTGTATTTTAATTTTTTTGAAGAATTTGAGCCAGTGGAGGGACTCGAACCCACGACCTGCTGATTACAAATCAGCTGCTCTAGCCAGCTGAGCTACACCGGCGACTCATTTTGCGAGTGCAAAGATAGTACGCTTTTTGAATTTTACAACACCTTCCGCGTTTTTTTTATCTTTTTTTTCTACTAAAGAGCGTTTATTTTATCAACTAATTGACTTGCAACTGTTTCCAATTTTCTATAAACTCCTTTAAAATGTGCTTTTTTATTTGCAACATTCTTAGCGTTTACTTCATCGATCAATTCATCGAATGAATTTAACGTTTCTTCTAACAATGCATTTGTTACTGAAGTAGCTCCATTAGTAGCCATTTCGTGAATATAGATTGCTTGAATAATATCACCTAATACATAGTGAATATCCTTTTTTAAGTTTTTTACACTTGCCATAATTCTACGTTATTTTTAATTTTAGACAAATCTACAATTTTAATATATCCTATACTACTTTTTTAAGAAACAAATATTTCCAAAAGTGTAGCCTCTCCCTCAAATTGAATATTTTCAACTATAGCTGGAATTAAAATTGTATTTCCTTTTTCAAACTGAAACTTTTCAGATTCAATCACTACTGTACATGCCCCTTCTGTAACTACATAGATATAAAACCTTTGCGTATCTTTTACCTTAGTAAACTCCCCTTCTAAAGGAATAAAGTTCACTGAGAAAAATGGGCAATCTACAATTTGATTAGTTTTATTTTTTTCTTGAGTATAATGCAACTCAACCTCTTTCTTGCCATAATCAATAGCATCTAAAGCCAAATCCACATGTAATTCTCTCGAATTTCCATTTGCATCCCTTCTATCCCAATCATAAACACGGTAGGTAATATCAGATGTCTGCTGAATTTCTGCAAGTAATACTCCCTTTCCGATTGCGTGTACAGTACCTGCATCAATAAAAAAAACATCCCCCTTCTTTACAGGAATCTCTTTTAATATAGATGGTAAAGTACTTAATTTCAAATGCTCTAAATAACTCTCTTGAGTTACTCCTTCTTTAAAATCAACAACTACACGGGCTCCAGGATCTGCTTGCATTACGTACCACATCTCTGTCTTTCCACAAGAATTGTGTCGCTCTTTAGCTAAATCATCATTTGGATGTAACTGTATAGATAAATCCTCCTTAGCATCTAAGAATTTAAATAACAGAGGAAAATGCAATCCAAAACGTTCTATAATCGAATTACCTAATACCTCTTCTGGATAAGCTGTAATGAGTTTATCCAATTCCATACTCTTATATTCTCCATTAGCTACAACACTAATGTCGTTAGGCACTCCAGAAATCTCCCAACTCTCTCCTACTTCACTAGAATGAATATCTTTTCCAAGAACTGATTCTAGCTTCGTTCCTCCCCATATTCGATCCTTCAGTATTGGATTAAATAGTATTGGATACTGTATAAAATTCATACGCTAAATCAAATCAATTATTATATAGGTTAATACCTATTCAACTTTTCCCTATCGCTTTTAAAAAAAAACGAAGGCGCAAGTTACAACTTTTACTAATAAGACTTCAATTTTTACTCGTCTCCTTTAAAAGAAACAAAATTTCTTGCTGTCTCATACAATACAACTTCTAACTGCTTATCAACAGGAATAAAAGGCCTTAATTTTTGCCAAATTACTATTGCTATATTTTCAGCAGTAGGAATTAACTCAGCAAATTCAGGTACATCTAAATTCAAGTTCTTATGATCAAAAGCTTCTTCTATCTCATTCTTTATCAAATCAGAAAGCTCCTTTAAATCCATAACGAATCCTGTCTCCTCATCCAATTCTCCTGTCACATGAACTATTAATTCATAGTTATGCCCATGAAAATTCGGATTATTACATTTACCGAAAATTCGTTGGTTTTTTTCATCTGACCACTCCTTTCTAAATAGGCGGTGAGCTGAATTAAAATGAGCTTTACGGCTTACTGTTAATCTCATATTTTACTTTTTTTGAGCCTCAATATAGTGGTAAAACTTAGAAAAAATGATTTTAAACCACTCTGTATATACTTCCGGATGGTTTTCCATATCAGCTTTTATCCCCTCTACAGACATCCATTTCCAAGCCTCTACTTCCTCTAAGTTAATATTTGGTTCTTCATTATAATATCCTATCATTACGTGATCAAACTCATGTTCTGTAAGTCCATTATCAAAAGGTGCTTTGTAAATAAAACTAAACACATCTTTCAAAGGTACCTCAAAGCCCATTTCTTCCATCAAACGTCTTCTACCTGCCTCTATATTAGTTTCCCCAACGCGTTGGTGACTACAGCAAGTATTGGTCCATAATAAAGGAGAGTGATATTTTTCTGAAGCACGTTGTTGCAACATAACTTCATTTTTATCATTTAAAATAAAAACAGAAAATGCACGATGTAATAAAGCTTTTTGATGTGCTTCAATTTTTTCCATCGAACCTACCTGTTCATCATTCTCATTAACTAATATCACGAATTCTTCTTTCATACCTTAAAAATTATAACAATTTCAAAAATACAAAAAAGATATGGTTTATCTAATTTCTTTAACCAATCCTATTTAACAATTTCAAAAACTTTGTATAAAAAATAAATTTATCAGGAAATATATCTCCTTACACATTACTTTTCTACTTATTTTATCTTTTTAACGAGTAGTTTTTCGATAATTTTCATCTAAAAAACCCGATTTTAGCCCCATTTTTATACAATTTTCATACATTTATTGTAATAAAAAGGAAATTATAAAAATAGAGAAATTACCTCAATCCCTTATTTTACAAGGGTTGCACACAATTTCCATAAACCATCAAACTATCCAAAATAGGGTTTTCTCTGACAATAGTCCCAGTTTCCTCTGA
>JASLGC010000330.1 GCA_030150335.1 Flavobacterium sp. | reverse complement strand
TGTTGAAAACTAATCGCATATAATGAAATTAGATAGAAAAGAAATTCTTAAAGCATTGGAAACTATTTCAATCGCTGGAGAAGGAAAGAATATGGTAGAAAGTGGAGCTGTTAGCAACGTAGTAACTTTTGGAGACGAAGTTGTTGTTGATTTAGTGTTAACTACACCAGCTTTACACATTAAAAAAAGAGCGGAAGTGGATGTAATGAAAGTTATCCATGACCAGATTTATGACAAAGCAAAAGTAAAAGTCAATATAAAAGTAGAAGCTCCAGAGAAACCTGAAATCAAAGGAAAAGCAATTCCTGGTATTAAAAATATCGTTGCTGTTTCTTCAGGAAAAGGTGGAGTAGGTAAATCTACTGTAACTGCAAACTTAGCAGCAAGTTTAGCTAATATGGGATTCAAAGTTGGTATTTTAGATGCTGATATCTATGGTCCTTCTATGCCAATTATGTTTGACGTAGAGAACGCTAAACCAATTTCTGTAGAAGTAGATGGTAAATCTAAAATGAAACCAGTTACTGCTTATGGAGTTGAAATTCTTTCAATTGGATTCTTTACAAAAGGAGACCAAGCGATCATCTGGAGAGGTCCAATGGCAGCAAAAGCATTAAACCAAATGATTTTTGATGCAGATTGGGGAGAATTAGATTTCTTATTAGTTGACTTACCTCCAGGAACAGGAGATATTCACTTATCAATCATGCAATCTTTACCAATCACAGGAGCAGTTGTAGTTTCTACACCTCAAGCTGTAGCGTTGGCAGATGCTAAAAAAGGGGTATCTATGTTTATGTCAGAGAGCATCAATGTTCCAGTATTGGGAATTGTTGAGAACATGGCGTACTTCACTCCAGCAGAATTACCAGAAAACAAATATTACATTTTCGGAGAAAACGGAGCTAAAAACTTAGCAGAAGACTTACAAGTACCTTTCTTAGGAGAAGTGCCGATTGTACAAAGTATTCGTGAAGCAGGAGATTACGGTCGTCCAGCAGCGTTACAAAATGATACAATCATTTCTGAGGTTTTCAACAATGTAACAAGAAATGTAGTAGAGCAAGTTGTGTTGCGTAATGATTCATTGCCACCAACAGAAGCTATCAAAATTACTACAATGGCAGGTTGCTCAGCAACAGGTAAAAAATAATGATTAATTTATAAAGAAATATGACATCACAAACTATCAAAGAGAATGTTGAAAAAGCGTTAGATGAGATTCGTCCGTTTTTACAAGCAGATGGAGGCGACATCACACTTTTAGACATTGTAGATGACAAGCACGTAAAAGTTCGCTTAGAAGGAGCTTGTACAGCTTGTAGTGTTAATCAAATGACACTAAGTGCTGGAGTAGAGACTACGATTAAGAAGTATGCTCCAGAGATCGAATCTGTAGTTAATGTGGGCTAAAAATAACATTGTCAATTGTCTATAATCACGCCATTCGTGGTGTTTTTTATAGACAATTGACTTTTATCATTTTTAATAATTATAGCAAAGAGGAACTTTGCCCAAAAGAAACTACATCATGATTGAAACCGATATAATAATTATTGGAGCGGGCCCTACTGGTCTGTTCGCTGTATTCGAAGCAGGATTATTAAAATTAAAATGTCATCTAATAGATGGTCTTCCTCAACCTGGAGGTCAATTAACAGAGTTATACCCTAAGAAACCAATTTTTGATATTCCTGGATACCCTTCAGTTGGTGCTGCTGAATTGATTGACAATTTAATGGAGCAAATTAAACAGTTCCAACCGGGATTTACTTTAAACGAAGTTGCTGAAACAGTTGAAAAGTTAGAGGACGGAACGTTTATTGTTACAACTAATAAAGGTACTAAACACCATGGAAAAGCTGTTGCTATTGCTGGAGGATTAGGTTCTTTTGAACCTCGTAAACCAGATTTAGAGAACTTAGCTTTCTATGAGGACAAAGGAGTTGAATACTTTGTGAAAAAACCTGAGATGTTTGCTGGTAAAAAGATTGTTATCGCTGGTGGTGGTGACTCTGCTTTAGACTGGAGTATCTATTTAGCTGAAATTGCTGCTGAAGTTCATTTAGTTCACAGAAGAAATGAGTTTAGAGGAGCATTAGACTCAGTTGAGAAAGTACAGGTTTTAAAAGACCAAGGTAAGATTAACTTAATTACGCCAGCAGAGGTTGTTGCTATCAAAGGTAACGACGAGAAGCTTGAGGCAGTAGTTATAGAGAAGGATGGAGAACAACGAGATGTAGCTTGTGATTACTTTATCCCATTATTTGGGTTAACACCTAAATTAGGACCAATTGCAAATTGGGGGTTAGAGATAGAGAAAAATGCTATTAAAGTTAATAATGCATTAGACTATCAAACTAACATTCCTGGTATCTATGCGATTGGTGACGTAAACACTTATCCAGGTAAATTAAAGTTAATCTTATGTGGATTCCACGAGGCAACTTTAATGTGTCAGAGTGTGTATAACATGATGAACCCTGGCAAGAAATTTGTATTAAAATATACAACAGTTTCTGGAATTAACGGGTTTGATGGAACTCGTAAAGAAGCAGAAAAAGCTGTTGTTAAATCAATAGACTAATATGGCAGAAGATATTAAAATTACGATTGTAGACCGCGATGGCGTTGCCCATGAGGTGGACGCTCCTACGGACATGAATATGAATGTAATGGAGTTAGTACGTGCTTATGAGTTAGCTCCAGAAGGAACGATTGGAATTTGTGGGGGGATGGCCATGTGTGCCTCTTGCCAATGCTACGTATTAAATGGAGATGAAGTTGAGCTACCTGAAATGAATCCTGATGAGGATGCAATGCTTTCAGAGGCGTTCAATGTAAGAGAAAATAGTAGATTGGGATGTCAACTGCATTTAGAGCCTTCATTAGAAGGATTAAAAGTAGAATTAGCGCCAGAAGGCTAATTGATAACAATACATAGTAATAAAGGCTGTACGGTAAGTACAGCCTTTTATTTTTGCCCTATATCAAGTAAAGGCAATGATGCTTTAATATCTTTCAAATCAGTTGTAAGATGATACTTAGCTATTTTAATAATAGAAATAGCAATGCTTTTGTAGAATCTTTTAATGCGATAATTGAAGCTTTCAGAGCTCAGTTTAGAGGTGTTAGAGCTATTGAATTCTTTCAGTATAGATTAACTAAACTTTTTGTGTAAACACCACTTATAGCATTGATGCGCTGTTTTTAGATGCTTTAAAGAGCAATGATAAATGGGCATAAAAAAAGGAGGTAACTATTAATTACCTCCTTTGCCAATATTTTTAATTAAGCTTCTTCAGTGTCATTCTTTTTTTCTGCACCACCTTTACTTTTTACCAATTTAATGATAACAGGAAGTGTAGTTACTAAAACTAAGAATAAGATGATGTACTCAATATAATCTTTTAAGTTGATTTC
This sequence comes from Flavobacterium sp., assembly GCA_030150335.1. Lineage (GTDB taxonomy): Bacteria > Bacteroidota > Bacteroidia > Flavobacteriales > Flavobacteriaceae > Flavobacterium. The sequence continues at coordinate 13,874 of JASLGC010000330.1, read as the reverse complement.
GTAGCTGTCCATTAACCAAACTTGTAGGTAGTGACCAGCAAAGATTAATGTAGTAGCCCATAAGAAAGAACTAATCACGTTATATAACATAAAACGTTTAATATCCATTCTTACGATACCTGCAATAATCGGAGCAAATGTTCTTACTACTGGTAAGAAACGAGCAAAGATAATGGCTCTACCACCGTGTCTTTCAAAGAATACTTTAGATTCGTATAAGTATTTCTTTTTGTAGATAAAGTTGTCTTTAACGTTGTATAAATAGTTACCACTTTTGGCTCCAAACCAATATCCAAAAGAGTTACCAATAATTCCTGCAATAGCCACAAGCGAGGAAAGTAAAGCAACGTTTATAAAGTCACTTTCGATAGCAAATAACTCTTGCATTAATGCCGTACTGTATATTCCTGAAAGGAATAATAAACTATCTCCCGGTAAAAAGAATCCTGCAAACAGCCCTGTTTCAGCAAATACAATAAATAATACTACATAGATTCCAATTGAGTGTCCTGCAATCTGTAGGTTTATATAAAACTCAGGGTTAATTAACTGAGAGATGTGAAATTCGTCCATAATTGTTTTTTATTCTATATCAAGTGTTTCATTAGTGTGTTCTTCTTTGTCTTCAAATTTATCAATTGCTGCTGTAGAAAGAGCGTTCCCCAATACATTTGTCATACTTCTACCCATATCACAGAAATGGTCGATAGGTAAGATAAACGCGATTCCTTCTGGTGGGATATTAAACATTGCGCATGTTGCTACAATTACAATTAAAGAAGCTCGTGGTACTCCAGCTACTCCTTTACTTGTAACCATTAAAACAAGAAGCATTAATATTTGGTCACCTAAGGTCATAGGTACATCATAAATCTGGGCAATAAAGATGCTGGCAAATGTTAGATACATCATACTACCATCTAAATTGAAAGAGTAACCCAAAGGTAAGGTAAATGAAACTATTTTTGAAGAACAACCGTAAGCTTTTAATTGTTCAACTAATTTAGGGAAAACTGCTTCACTACTCGTTGTTGAAAAAGCAATAAGTAGCGGCTCTTTAATCGCTTTAAGCAATTTCCAAACGTCTTTTCCTAATATTAGGAATCCAACGAAGATTAGAACAGCCCATAGAATAATTAATCCAAGAGCAAAGGCTCCTAAGTATTTCGCATAAGTAACGAAAATTGATAATCCGTATAAGGCAACAGCACTTGCAATTGCACCAAGAACACCCAATGGGGCAGTCCACATAATATAAGTTACCATTTTTAAAACTACCTCAGAGATTCTGTCGAATAGTTTAATAACTGGTTTTGCTTTTTTTCCTAAAGTTGATAAGGCGATACCAAAGAATACTGAGAAAACAACGATTTGAAGAATTTCATTGTGTGCAAATGCTTCAAAAATACTCTTGGGAATTAAGTGCTCAATGAATGACTGTAAACTAAGTGCGTCTGTTTTGGTCAATAAATCATTAGCGGAAGAAACGTTGTTTAAATCAAAATTGGCACCAACACCTGGCTTAAACCAGTTTACTAATACAAGTCCGATTGCCAAAGAAACCATTGAGGCAGTGACAAACCATCCCATTGCTTTCATTCCAACGCGTCCAACCATTTTCATATCTCCCATTTTAGCAATTCCAACGACAAGCGTACAGAAAACTAAAGGAGCAATAATCATTTGAACTAAACGAATGAAAATCGTTCCAAGGAGTTTGATGTTATTTGAAAAACCATCTTTATATTCAGGAAAACTATAGTGTATAAGACTTCCAAAAATCACCCCAATAACAAGGGCGATTATAATTGCTATGAAAAGTTTGTTATTCTTCATTTAAGTTGCGATTTGAGCGTGAAAATAGTTATTTTTTTATAAAAAAAAGTTGTTTTAGAAAAAAATAACAAATGTTTTTATGTGGGTTTTGTGTTTTTTGTTTGAATTCTGTTAATATAAGTTTATTAACTATGAATATTTGGAATTTGTTACTTCAAAAAAAGGAGGAAAAACAACCACAATTGCCAAAATTTATGTTTCTATCAAATATTGAGTTGATTGCAATAGAATTCTTTATCTTTCGGAACGAAACAAATAACTTGTATAAATTTACGAAAATTACAAAACTCTAACTATGAAGAAAATATTCTTATTTGCCTTGAGCTTAGCGAGTTTATCTGCTTTTTCTCAGGATGTTATGACCAAAGAGCTTCTTTGGAAATTGGGGAGAGTAACGCCTATAGGGGTTACTAAAGATGGTAAAAACCTTATTTATAAAGTAGGGCACGCTAATATGGAGGAAGATAAATTTGATTCAAAAACATATCAAATTCCATTAACAGGAGGTAATCCTGTAGAAGTAACCGATTTTAAATCTCTTTTGGCAGATAAAAATATTTCACCTGATGGGAAGATGATTCTATCTGACAAAGCAGTGAAAATAGACAAAGTTCTTGGTAAAGACTTATATCCTGCAATGCAGAAATCGGATGCTTATGTGTTTGATGGGTTAGATTACAGACATTGGGATACTTGGAATGACGGAACACATAATCACGTTTTTTACGGACCAGTAGCAGATGAGAAAGCAGCTATAGATATTATGGCAAACGAGCAGTATGATGCACCTCAAAAACCATTCGGTGGAGATGAGGATTACGTATGGGCACCAAACGGGAAAAGCATTGTTTATGTTTCTAAAAAGAAATTTGGTACAGATTACGCTACAAGTACAAATACTGATTTGTATGAGTATAACGTAGAAACAAAGAAAACGAAAAACTTAACAGAGGATAATTTAGGGTACGATACAAATCCTACTTTCTCTCCACAAGGGCACTTAACTTGGTTGCAAATGAAACGCGACGGTTTTGAGGCTGATAAAAATGACTTAATCGTTCGTTATGACGGTAGAGATTTAAACCTTACTGCTAATTGGGATGGAACAGTTGCAAGTTACCAATGGAGTAAAGATGGTAACAAAGTTTACTTTACTGCTGCAGTAGGAGGAACTATTCAATTGTTTGAAGTAAACTTCCCAGGAAGAAAACGCATTGCTCCTGTGGTTCATCAAATCACAGACGGTATGTTTGACGTAACAGGGATTGTTGACATTATTGGAGATAAAGTAATTGTAACACGTACAGATTTTAATCACGCTGCAGAAGTTTTCTCTTTTGATTTGAAGAAAAATGAGTGGAGTCAAATTACAAAAGTGAATGACGAGGCTTATTCTAAAATTGCTTTAAGCAAAAGTGAAAAGAGAATTGTTAAGACTGTGGACGGAGAAGATATGGTTACTTGGGTAGTTTATCCACCTAATTTCGACCCTAACAAAGAATATCCAACATTATTATATTGTCAAGGAGGACCACAATCAGCTTTATCTCAATTCTATTCATTCCGTTGGAATTTCCAATTAATGGCTGCTGAAGGATACATTATCGTAGCGCCAAACAGAAGAGGGATGCCTGGACACGGAGTAGAGTGGAATGAAGCAATTAGCAAAGATTGGGGAGGAAAACCAATGCAAGATTACTTAGCTGCTATTGATGATGTAGCACAAGAAAAATATGTTGATAAAAACAGATTAGGAGCAGTAGGAGCAAGCTACGGAGGATATTCAGTATTCTACTTAGCAGGAATCCACGAAAACCGCTTTAAAACATTCATTTCTCACTGTGGAGTTTTTGATTTAGTGAGTATGTATGGAACTACAGAAGAGGTGTTCTTCCCTAATTTTGATACAGGAGGAGCTTATTGGGAGAAAGACAATAAGGATGCTCAAAACGCATATGCAAACTTTAACCCAATTAACAATGTTGATAAGTGGAATACTCCAATCTTAGTTATTCAAGGAGGAAAAGACTACCGTGTGCCAATCGGGCAAGGACAAGAGGCTTTCCAAGCAGCTCAATTAAGAGGAATTAAAAGTAGATTCTTATATTTACCAGAAGAGAATCACTGGGTTGTGAAACCGCAAAATGCACAAGTATGGCAAGGTGAATTCTTCCGTTGGTTAAAAGAAACTCTATAATAAAATATAGTAAATATTACGAAAAAGGTTGTCTATTAAGACAACCTTTTTTTGTTCTTCTTTTTATTTTAAGATGAAATTTAATTATTTGTAAATCTTCTCCAATGTTAATTCTGTTTATTTGTTTTTGGTTAATTTTGCTTAAAATACAAAAATTGATATGAAAAAGATTTTATTAAGTTTAGCGTTAGTTGGTGGATTATTAGCAAGTTGTAGTTCAGATGACAATAGTTCTACGGAGAATGGTACAACAGAAGGAGGAATAACTGCGCCTCAGAAAGTAATTAAAGTACTTGACAAGATTGAAGTGAATGCAACTACAACTTGGCATGATGAAGAAGTGGAGACATCAAATAGTACAATTACTTTTAAGTATGACAACAATAAGTTAGTACAAATTGTTACAGACAAAAATGAAGTTGTAGGAGAAGTAAAATACAATAAAGATGGAATTGAGAGTATTTCTAATATTGAAGATACTTTCTTTTTGTCTGCAATTGTAGGAAAAAAGCTTGATGGAGCTAAATATGGGAAAGTGGACCTAATTAATAAAGGTAATCCTGTTGAACTTACTTTTTACTCTTATGATGATGATGAAGAAGTAATTGATGGGGAAATTAAAGCAAAAATATCTTACGATGATAAACCATTTTTTGCATTCCATACTTTAAATACTACAGGAGCAATTGATTTATCTAAGAAAACACAGATTGATTTTGGTACTCCAGTAAATGCTGCTTTGAGTGGAGTTAATGAGGCAAATAAGTTATTGCCTGTGAATAATATCACTAAACTTAGCTATGATGATGGTGAGAATGATTCATTTAATGCTACTGTTGCTTATGAATATGATAAAGAAGGATATCCAGTAGCTGCTACTTTTGAAGCTATTAGTAAATACATTTCTTATGAATGGGATTATAAAACGCAACAAGCTTTAAAGGTACCAGCAGAGGATAAAGACAGTGGAACTGTAAAATTCTTCTTTAAAGAATTAAAATAATTAGAGAGATAAAAGGTTTTTAAAACTAATCTATTTTAAGTTCACAATATTGTGAAAAAGCCCAAGAGATATTCTCTTGGGCTTTTTTTTGTGTATAGTTTTTCTTGTTTTTTGTTGGGTGCTATCATAATGGTAATGAAATGTTGTCATAGTGCTCCAATAATATTTCCATAGTTTTTACGATAGCAGTACGGAAGCACTATGGGAGCACTATGGGAGCACGCAAATTATAGCTGTATATTTTGAGAAGAATTTAGGTTGTTTAGCCTCCTGAAATAGGGGGTTTGAAGCAAAAAGTGACTTGGATTTAAGAATGGTGATTGGCGTTATTAGATATAGGTAAATTTGGTAAGGATTTTTGTGGTTTTCAGTAATTATAATAGAAACGAAATGAAATAAAATGTCAAATGACTGATAATGAAAAAAATAGATAAGAATTGTAATATTAACAATAGTAAATTAAGTAGAATAAAAAACACTCAAAATGAGATAATTTCTAATTTATTTTGGATATTATTTTTGTTATCGTAGTAATATGAGCATTTTAGATAGGAACAATTTGGAATAAACCTAAAGCTTTTTTTATCTTTACAATCCTAACAACCTAACAATATGTATAAAAATCAATTTAAAGCATGGGCATTAGCCTTAATGCTTTCAGCCGGTTACTCTGTAATATCTTTTGCTCAAGATAACTTAGTTAATTCTCTAAAGTTAAATGCAAGTGATAAGAGTAAGGAATTATATCAATTTACAGATGTAGTTGATATTGAAACGACTTCAATTAAAAATCAAGGTTCTTCAGGAACTTGTTGGAGTTATTCTGCTAACTCATTCATAGAATCAGAAATGATGAGAATGGGTAAACGTCCAGTAGAGATTTCTCAAATTTTCTCTGCGCGTAATGCTTATATTGAGAAAGGAAAAATGTATGTGCGTATGCACGGAGCTGTTACTTTAGGTGATGGTGGTGCTTTCCACGATGTAATGAATATGTACAAAATGTACGGAGCCGTACCTCAATCTGTTTATACAGGGTTGAACTATGGAACGGATAAGAATAAATTTGGTGAAATGGCAGCGATCCAAGAAGGAGTGTTAAAAGCTGTAGTTTCTAATCCAAATGGAAAATTAACTCCTAACTGGGAGAAAGCATATACTGCGGTAATTGATGCTTATTTAGGAGAAGCTCCTCAAAAGTTTAAATGGGAAGGAAAAGAATATACTCCTCAAACTTTTGCAAAAGAAGTTATTGGAATTAATGCAGATGACTATGTTGAGATTGGTTCTGATTTGAACTATCCTTTATATGAGAAGTTTGTATTGTTAGTTCCAGACAACTGGGCTTTTAATCAAGCTCATAATGTGAAGATTGATGAGTTAACAGAAATTATTGACCATGCTGTAAATAATGGATTTACTGTAGCTTGGGCTGGTGATGTTAGCGAGAAATATTTTAGCTGGAAAAATGGAGTTGCTTTCGTTCCTGAGAAAGATTATGAAGATATGTCTTTAGAGGAAAGACAAGAAATGTTTAACGGACCGAAGCCAGAACGCAAAGTGACTGCTGAGATGCGTCAAGCTGCTTTTGATAATTATACAACTACAGATGACCATGGTATGCATATTGTAGGTATAGCTAAGGACCAAAATGGTCGCGAATATTATATCATTAAAAACTCGTGGGGAATTTCTAATGATTACAAAGGATACATGTATATGAGTAAAGAATACGTTAAGTATAAAACTACTGATATCATGCTTCACAAAGACGGGCTTCCGAAGGGAATCGCGAAAAAATTAACATTATAAAAGAAAAGAATTGTTATGGAAAAGATTGTATTAAGTTTGGAAAACTTTTTAGAGCAGATATTATTAGCGTTGCCAAGATATGCCGTTGGTATATTGGTAATAATAATAGGTGTCTATGTTATTAAAGGTGCTATTGGTATTATTGGAAGACGTTTTGAGAAAAGAGACCTTGATAAATCATTAAGAGGTTTCTTACTTAGTATGATTCGCATAATGCTTTACATTGTACTTTTTGTAATTGTTTCTGGAATCATGGGCTTTAAGTCGATGAGTTTTACAGCCATATTTGGTGCTGCTGGTTTAACTATTGGTTTGGCTTTACAAGGGAGTTTATCAAACTTTGCTGGTGGGGTTTTAATCCTTATGTTTAAACCGTTTAAAGTAGGGGATTATATTTCAAATCCTGGAGGAACAGAAGGAACAGTAGAGCGTATTGATTTACTTTATACAACATTGACTACAGCAGCTGGTTTAAAAGTATTTAGTCCAAACGGGGCATTGGCTAACTCTGTAATTACAAATTATAGTGAGATTACTGCAAGACGTTTTGATTTCGTTGTAGGTATTTCTTACAGTGCAAATATTAAAGAAGCAAGAGAGATAATCTTAGCTGCTTTGGCTAAGCATCCAGCAATTCAACAAGACCCAGCTCCAATTGTTTTTGTGAATGGGTTGGGCGATAGTTCTGTGAACTTAAACGTTCGTTCTTGGATGGCAAAAGCTGATTATTGGACAACTGTTTTTGAGATACAACAATTAGTAAAAGAAGCGTTGGATGAGGCAAATATCGAAATTCCTTTCCCACAAACAGATTTACACATTATCTCAGATAATACAAAATAATATTAAGAGCCCTTTCAATTTTGAAAGGGCTTTTTTGTTTTTAGATAGTGTACTATAATTGCGTGTTGTTTTTTTATTAATAGCTTGTGTACTTCTTTTTGAGAAAGAAAAAGATATTAGCCTAAAATTGTGTGGAATTGTTTTTTAGAGAACTCAGAGTCTATAAGGGATTGAAGGGAGGTTTTGAAAATTGCTAAAACTCTTCGCATAGGTAACTCGTTGAAAGTGTACAAATAAAGTACTTTTGAAAGAAAAAAGATGGAACGTAAGAATATCTATATTTACTTATTTGACGGTTACTCGGATTGGGAGGTTTCTTATATCATGCCTGAAATTCGAAAGAACAATCGCTATAATTTACTTACTGTAACCGATAATGGTAAAGAGGTGACTTCAAGTGGAGGGTTGCGAATATTAGCAGATGTTTCTGTCAAGGAAATCAATTTGAAAAAAGCGGCTATGCTTATATTACCTGGAGGGAAAATGTGGGAAACGCAGTTACCTATATCTGTAGGGGTAGATGGTGTTGTAGAACAAGCATTGTTACAAGGAGTAATGGTAGCTGGTATATGTGGAGCTACTGTTTATCTTGGTAAAAAAGGCCTCCTTGATAATCGTTTTCACACAAGTAATGATGTTTCTTATCTCAAGGGATTAGTGCCTAATTATAGGGGAGAGAAATTGTATTTAGACAGTTTAGCGGCAAGTGATGATTTGATTATTACAGCAAGTGGAATTGCAGCTGTTGAGTTTACAAGAGAAATTATGTTGCAATTACTATTTGAAAAACAGTATATAGAACAATGGTTTGAATTGTTCAAAAACGGAAATTTAGTTGCTTGATAAAGGAATGTTTTTAGGCAATAAAAAAGCTCCTATTAGGAGCTTTTTCTATTCTATAATGTAATCTTTATATTCTTCTGCAATGCGGTCAAATAAACTTAATAGTTCAATCGGGTCGTCAGTAGTAACTAATTTCAAACGGTGTGGTTTGAAACTGTGTATCCCCTTGAAATAGTTTGTATAGTGACGTCTCATTTCTACGATACCTAATCTTTCGCCTTTCCATTCCATAGACCAAATTAAGTGGTTTTTAGCCGCTTCTAATCTGTCTTTCATGGTAGGAGGAGGAAGTAATTCACCTGTTTCGAAATAGTGTTTTATTTCGTCAAATATCCAAGGATATCCAATAGCAGCACGACCTATCATCATACCGTCTAAGCCGAATTTCTCTTTGTACTCTAATGCTTTTTGTGGACTGTCGATATCTCCATTTCCAAAAATAGGCATTGTAATGCGAGGGTTGTTTTTGATGCGCTCAATGTGTGTCCAATCAGAGTGACCTTTGTACATCTGTGCACGTGTACGCGCGTGAATAGTCAAGGCTTGCACTCCAATGTCTTGAAGTCTTTCTGCTACTTCATCAATATTGATAGATTCATCATCCCATCCTAAACGTGTTTTTACAGTTACAGGTAGATTTGTACTGTTGATAACCGCTTTTGTCAAGCGCACCATCAAATCAATATCTTTTAAAACTCCTGCACCTGCACCTTTAGATACTACTTTTTTTACAGGACAACCAAAGTTAATGTCAACTAAATCCGGTTGTACTGTTTCTACAATACGAGCAGACATTGCCATAGCTTCTTCATCTCCACCAAAGATTTGAATTCCTACAGGTCTTTCGTAATCAAAAATATCTAACTTCATCTTACTTTTCATCGCATCTCTAATCAATCCCTCTGATGAGATAAATTCTGAGTACATAAGGTCTGCTCCGTGTTTTTTACATAAACGACGGAATGGTGGGTCACTTACGTCTTCCATTGGTGCTAAGAGAAGCGCATGGTCAGGAAGTTCTATATTGCCAATTTTAATCATATTCGTTTTCGAAATTTGATGCAAAAGTACAATAATTTTAGTTTTTCAAATTTCTCTTTATAAGAAACTTATGAATTCTAAATTATCCTCAGGTAATCTGTAGCCTAACAAGTAGTTATTTATTATCTTTAATGACACTAAAGAATCACAAGAATTATGCAATTAACTACTTTCGAATTTACACCATTTCATATTCAGTTTTCATTTCATCGCTTGATTAAAGTGATGGAGCAATTCATTGAAGACCCTGAAAAGAATGAGATAAAGAAAACTTATTTAATTGATTTATTAAAGAGAGTTAATGCTGTTCCAGATTTAATTTGCAATATCACTGATAAGGAAATACTTCAAAAAAATGAAGAACTAATTCAAGAGTTGTTGGAGGTCTTGTTTCCTGTTGCCTTAAAAGACAATGAGATTAAGGCGGTGTCCATGCCTTTTCAACAATTGATGTTTAACTACACCAGTCGTTTTAAAAAGATTATTGCTGAGAGTGGTGGTAACTACGATATTGTAATCCGTGATTTTAAACAACACCAGTATTATATTGCTTGTTGTTGCATTATCATGAATCACTATTTTAAAGCTGATTTTGATTTGACACGTCCTTTGTTTATTGACTTACCAGACGCAAAGGGTATTATTCATCATTATCGCGTCTTATATAATGCTGAGTTTGTAGAGGTGATTCCTACGGATAAAGCAGTTATGTTGACAAAAGCGGATATTGAATTATTGGAAGATAGCTTTGATGATTTAGAATTGTGGAAAGAGAAATTTCCGCAAGAGAGTTGGATATTGCGAGGGTTTGGTATCATTAGTTTAGTTGATGTAACGGTTGAGAGTGCTTTATCTTTATTAAAAGAAAACTTTTTGAAATCTCAATTGCAAAGAGAGCCTATTGGCGATACATTAGGACAAATATTTAGTTCTATTTTTAGAGTGCCCAACTTGAAAATAGGATATACGCCAATTGAACTGGAGACTTTAGTTCAGAAAGAGACGCGTGATATTATGGGGTTGAAAAGTTATTTGCTGAATGAGGAGGGTACAGAGATTGTATTGTCTAAAAAGGCTTATGAAACCCTTGTTTTAGAGAGAAAATATTATTGTATATCGGATGTAGATGAAATGCTTCTTGATAAAGAGGAGGAAAAGATGTGCTTGCATTTAAAAAATCGCGGTATTAAAAGCTGTGTATTCAGACCAGTGGTTATTTCAAGTGGGTTAGAAGGAATCTTAGAAGTTATCTCTGAGGTGCCTCGTGATTTATATAGTGTGAATGCACAGAAGTTGGAGTCGATGATGCCGATTATTTCAGAAACATTTGAGCGAGTGAAAGCAGATTTGCTAAATCAAGTAGAGGCGATTATACAACGAGAGTTTACAACAATTCACCCAAGTGTTTATTGGAAGTTTATTGAGGAGGCGAAACGCAACTATATTGAGAGTGTTATTGAGAAAGATTATATTATCAATCCAATTTCTTTTCCCAAGGTATTTCCTTTGTTTGGAGAGATTGATATAAAAGGGTCGAGTAAACTTAGAAATGAAGCTATTGTTTCGGATTTAAGTGCTCAACTAAAGTATTTGATTAATATGTTTGACAAGAGTGCTTATCGCAATGGAGCTCTTGTTTTTGAAAAGCATAGTTTGCGTTTGAATGCTTATTTGCGTCAGTTAGAAACTCGTTTTTACTCTGGTTTGGAACAAGTAATTCAAAATTATATAAAGAATGAAATACACCCGTTTTTAAGAAAAGAGGGGCATATATTTGACAAAGATTTATTAGGTGAATACTTAGATTATATCGATGTTCAGTTTGATATTTACTATGACCAACGCAAGATTTTTGACAATCAAGTGGGGCGTATGAATAAGTGTTTCTCGGATTTGTTAGATGAACGTCAGGCTATAGTGCAGAAGGTATTCCCTCATTATTATGAGAGATTTAAAACAGACGGAATAGAGCACAATATTTACATTGGTGAATCTATCTGTCCTTCGATGAGTTTTGACTTTACTTATTTGCAGAATTTGCGTTTATGGCAATTGCAAGTGATGACTGAGTTGATGTGTGTACACTATAGAAATAACATCCAAGATTTGATAAAAATGGATGTTACGGTGCTTATTTTTGTCTATGATACTTCTTTGGGTATTCAGTTTAGAATGGATGAAAAACGCTTTGATATTGACGGTTCTTATAATACGCGTTATGAAGTAATCAAAAAGCGTTTGGATAAGGCGTGTATTAAGGATTCGGATGAACGCATCGTTCAACCACAGAAACTGACAATCGCGTTTGCTTCAGCTACGGACTTAGAAGAATACAAGAGTTATCTAGAATATGGGCAACAGTTAGGTGTGTTGCTTTCTGATATTGAGCAATTCGAAATTGAAGATATGCAAAGTGTGTCAGGCTTGCTTGGTTTACGAGTAAGCGTGAACTTGGACTTTGATATCGACCAATTGAATTACGATAGTTTAATGCACGATTTCCTTAGAAGCCAATACCTCTAAATGCAAGTACAAAGGTTATAACAGAGGCTACAATTCCGATTGTAAAAATTGTATAAGTTATGCGTAGTAGCTTGTATTTTTTGTCAAGTACAACACCTAAATTATAAAGGTCTTTTGTCAATGCGTGATGTAGATACTTATTGTTTTTTAAGATTGTCATTAATGATTCTTCATATTCGTCAAAAGGCATTTGATGAAATGTTCCAAAGAATAATAAGTTGACTTCATTGTTGTTCACTTCTTCTTTTGTGAATTTTCCTGAAGTCACTTTTGGTCTTGTGGATTGAATGGCAAAAATAATTGAAGCAACACTAAATATTAACAACACAAAAGTTGGGAAAATTAAGTGAGCATTGCTTGGGCTGTCCAATTTAGGAATCAGAGTTGATAAACAAATAGAGATTATAATAGCGTTGACAGATAGTAAAATATTTGCTTTTCTATCTGCTATGGCACTTAGTGATGTGTGGTTTCTTAAGGTAGTTCTGAATAGGGTGTCAATTGTTCTACTTGACTCCACTTTTTTCTTTCTTGTTTTTCTCGCTTCTAATTTGTCTAATTGGGCAAGGATAGCAAGTAGGTTTTTCTGTTTATTCGGTTGCCATTTTTGTTGTGCATAGGTAGTATAATATCTGTGTTTGTACAGCATTATATCTCTATTTTGCTCATGCCACTCAATGTCTGTAAAGGTTTTTTTGAAAAAATATTCAATTTCTTTTCTAAGTAGGTCGCTAACTTCAATATAGTTATCATCAGAAAAATGCGCGAAGTCTGCGTCTTTAAGGATGCATTCTAAGTTGTTTTCTGGTACGTAATCTAATTTTGTTGCTCTGATTAATTGCATTACAATTAATACATCATCTAAGTCAACTCCATTTTCTAATAAAAAGGTTTGTGCCATTTGTGCACCTCGTTCCTCGTGTTCTTCCCATGAGTTGATATATCCAACATCGTGAAACCACGCGGCATAACGAAGAATGTCCGCTTCTCTGTCGCTAACTTTTACTTCTTTTAGAATTTCTTCTAAACCGTTAACTACACGTAATGTATGATTAAAGTTGTGGTACGTATATTGATGTGATAATGTATCTTTGTGTATCTGAAAGATGTGTTCTTCAACTTTTTGTAGAATTGTCATATTCAAAACCTTTATATCAACTAAATTATGAAATTATTTCCTCACATATCTATAAATGCTTTAAAAATAGCTTTTGCAACGGTATTTTCATTTTTAGCTTTTAGTTCATGTGCCACTTATAGTACTCAATATGGTAAGAATAATAGTGAATCCTCAGCGACTATAAGAGATGTTGATACATCAAGTGTTTCGCATACTTATTATTTGTTAGGAAATACGGGCTTTAGCAAAAAGAAGGATAGAAAAGCTGATTTTAAAAAGTTGTCGTCTTTTATTGATAAAGGAAGCAAGGAATCTACTTTAGTTTTCTTAGGGAATAGCATTGATAGAGGCATGTCTAAAGAAGGTGCGAAAAGCAGAACTAAATTAGAAGAAATGCTCTCTCCACAACTTTCATTGGCAAGTGATTTTAAAGGGAATAGTGTTTTTGTCAATGGTAATGCAGAGTGGACAAGAGGATATGAAGGGGTTAGACGTTTTTCGGATTATTTGACGGTTAATTTAGAGAATAAAAAAGCTTTATTGCCACGCAAAGTTTGTGGTTTTGAGCGTTTAAAAATAAATGATGAAACTGTTTTGATAGCAGTGGATAGTGAGTGGTATTTGCAAGATTGGGATAAACAACCTAATATTAATGA
>JASLGC010000326.1 GCA_030150335.1 Flavobacterium sp. | reverse complement strand
GACAAACAAGTTGTCTAAAGAAAATGTAAGAGAGAATATTCAGACTGTTATTTACGAGTCAATCGTGAAGTAGTTTTTATCGAAATAAGAATTAAAAGAGGAGTTAGTAATAGCTCCTCTTTTTTTGTGGGTTATTTTTAAAGGAGGTTGATGTGGGAGGTTGATGTGGGAGTTTTTGTCTGGGTAATATAGCGTGAAAAGTGGTACGCGTAAAATTTCCATATTTCAGAATATTTTTTGTCTGAAGTGAAATATTGAATTTTTAGAACAGATAGTTTTTAGCAATGATGCTTAATAGTATGATATAGTGTTTTAATCAAAAGATAATTTTGTTAGTTCTAAAGCGATTAACTGATTTAGGATGGAAGTAAAAAGACTTAGCAGAGCGTTATGAATGTTAGTCCACAGTAAGAGAGTAAATGGGTGAAGTGTTAGGGATAGTTTTGTTTAACATTGCATCTGTAGTAGGGAATTACGATTTAAAAGAGCCTAATGTTTTGATGGGGAATGAGTGTATATTTAGGATTTTTATATTTTCGTTTTTTCAATATTTAATCATAAGAAATAGCTGTAAATAAATTTATTATTTATATCTTAATCGCTTTATAATCTATGATTTAAGGTAAGCTAATTAGTAGATTAATGTTTTGGAAAAAAACGTATTTTTGCACTATGGCAACAGCAGAACAAATAAAGTCATTATTAGAGTCACATTATAAAAATGATAATGAACGATTCACGTCTATCGCACTTCAAGTGGCAGCACATGAAGCGAGGAATGGTCGTATGGTTATAGCAAAGGAATTAAAGGATCTTGTAGACAAGTCTAAGACAAGTAGTTTTAATGTTATAAAGTTAAGTCCAGATTTAAGTGATTTAGTTTTGGCGTATCACCCTGATAATAGATTAAATGAGTTAGTGTTGTCTGAGGAGGTATCTTCTAAGTTGAATCGCATAATTAGAGAATATCAAGAGCGGGATAAAATCAAGCAATTTGGATTAGAAAACAGGAGAAAAGTATTGCTTTCAGGTTTACCAGGAACTGGAAAAACAGCTACTGCTTCTGTGATAGCAGGGGAGTTAAAGTTACCATTATACGTGGTGATGATGGATAAGTTGATGACCAAGTATATGGGAGAGACTGCTTCGAAATTGCGAATGATATTTGATATGATGTCTGCTAAAAGAGGAGTGTATTTGTTTGATGAATTTGATGCGATTGGTGCTGAAAGAGGAAAGGATAATGAGGTAGGAGAAATGAGAAGGGTGTTAAATTCATTCTTACAGTTTATAGAGCAAGATAAGTCTGAAAGTCTCATTTTTGGTGCAACAAATAATGTTCATACGCTCGATAATGCATTGTTTAGAAGATTTGATGATGTAATTCAATATGACTTGCCATCTACGAAAGATATAGAGGCTATTGTCAAGCTGAGATTACATAAGTATCTGGGTATTTACTCATTAGAAAGCGTTGTAAATGCTGCAATGGGTCTAAGTCATGCAGAGGTTGTAAATGCTTGTAATGATGCTCTAAAAGAGATTATTCTAAGCGATAAAACGCAAGTGTCCCAGAGGTTATTAGTGCAAATGATAAAAGATAGGAAAATGACATATCAATTATAGTTGTGTAAAATATGGCCAATCAGTTTAAACCTCATTTATTTGTTGATAATATACATCACAGTCGTGATTATACCCGACCTTCGGGAGGCGGCGGTTCAAAAGATTTGCCTTTACAAAATCGTGATGTACATGGAAAACAACTTTTAGATGAGTTGCAAGCTATTTGGCAACACTATGAATATAATGTAAGCGAGAGAAAAGACGTAAAATTACCAGTTAAAGCTGGTGAGTATATTACGTTTACAGGAATAGAATCACATCCTTTAAAATTAGATTCTTTAAGTAGTAGTGGAGCTACGTTGTTAAATGTCAAGAAGACAGAGCGTAGAGAAGAAGCAACTATTTATATTCCTCAAAATAAAAAGGAAAAATTACTTCAAAAAATAGGACAATATTGTACTGAGTTAACTTCAAAAAATGTTCCTAAACACCGAGATTTAATTGATCGAATTGAATCTATTCAACAATCCACTGTTAATTATTTATGGAGTAGTTCTAATGAATTAATTCCAACAGAGGAAGCGCTTTGGTGTGAGTTATGGTTGGCTTATGATGAAGCGAGTTATACAGTAGAAGTAAACCAAAAGCTAATAGAAGTTTGTGAGTTTTATGCTATACAAATGGCTACGGAAAGAACATTTTTTCCCGAGAGAGTAATTTTAAAAGTTAAAGCAAATAAAGAGCAATTAGAGAATTTACTAGTTTCTGTAGATTTGATCGCGGAAATACGTAGGACAGAAGAAATAAATAGTTTTTGGTTTGCAGATAATCAGACTACTAATGTTAGAGAAGAGTGGATAAATGAGGCGTTAAATATAGTTGATTATCAAGAAAATAACAATTATATAACGATTTTGGATTCTGGAGTAAATAATAGGCATTTATTATTATACAATTTTTTATCTGATTCAGATCGTTTTACTGTTGATCCTAATTGGGGAGTAAATGATAGTGGTAGTGGTGGGCATGGTTCTGCTATGGCAGGAATAGCATTGTATTCTAATTTGAATGCCTTTTTAGAAAGTAGAGGAACTTTTCGCTTATCACATCGTTTAGAGTCCATTAAGATTTTACCAAGTAATGGCGATAATAATCCAGAAACGAGTTGGCATTTTATTACAGAGAATGCATTCAATATATGTACAATAGAAAAACCATTGGCTATACGTACTTATTGTATGGCCGTAACAGCTGTAAATCAGAATGAATTTGGCAAGCCATCTACTTGGTCTGCAACGATTGATAAAATTGTAAGTGGTAGTGAGGATGGAAATCGAAAGTTGTTTGTAATTAGTGGGGGAAATGTTAGAGAGGGAGAAAGGTTATCATATCCAGATACGAATTTGAATTCCTCTGTAGAAAGCCCTGCACAAGCATGGAATGCTATTACAGTGGGAGCTTTTACAGCAAAAGTATTGCCAAATAGAGATACTGTGGCAAAGCAATTTGAGCTATCTCCTTTTAGTCGTACTTCTGCAAGTTGGGGCAATAGTTGGCCTGTAAAACCCGAGGTTGTGTTTGAAGGGGGGAATTTAATACTCAACGATAATAGCGTAGGTAGACACGATGATTTGGAATTATTAACAACGTCTTCTAATGTAGTTATAAATGCTTTAACAACTATAAATGCTACAAGTGCGGCGACAGCATTAGCGACTAATTTTTTAGCTAGATTAAGAACCTATTATCCAGAAGCTTGGTCTGAAACATTACGTGCGTTAATGATTCATTCAGCATCATGGTCTCAACAGATGATTGATCAATTTTCAATAGATAAACGTAGTGCTACATCAAAAAAGGAGTTGTTGAAAATTGTAGGATATGGTATTCCTAACTTCGAAAAAGCTTTTAATTGTAGCACAAATTATTTGACCTTTATATCGGAACAAATGATACAGCCATATCGTATAGAGGGAAGCAAGATTGTAACAAATGAGATACATTATTATGAGTTTCCTTGGCCTACAGATATATTGGTCAATTTAGGAGAAGAACAAGTAAAACTTAAGATTACGCTTTCATATTTTATTGAACCAAATCCAGGTGATAAGGGGTATAGTACTA
>JASLGC010000320.1 GCA_030150335.1 Flavobacterium sp. | reverse complement strand
AATGGAACATTTGAAAAAAGCTTTTGGTAAAGACGAAATTAGCGTTAAACCAAATGGTGTTTTAGATAATCTTACTTTGCATTATCCAAACGAGGCAGCTCGTCATAAATTATTAGACGTTATTGGAGATTTAGCTTTAATTGGTACTCGTATTAGAGGAAAGGTTATTGCTAATAAACCAGGGCACTCTGTGAATACGAGTTTCGCTAAGAAAATGTCTAAGATTATACGTAATGAAAAGCGTAATCAAGTGCCTACTTATGATTTACATAAAGAGCCTTTAATGGACGTGAATCAAATTATGGCATTGTTGCCACATAGACCTCCTTTCTTGCTTGTAGATAAGATTTTAGAGATGTCTGAAACACATGTGGTAGGATTGAAAAATGTTACAATGAATGAGCAATTCTTCGTTGGGCATTTCCCAGGAGCACCAGTAATGCCAGGGGTTTTAATCTGTGAAGCAATGGCTCAATCAGGAGGTATCTTGATTTTAAGTACGGTACCAGATCCAGAAAACTACTTAACTTATTTCATGAAAATGGACAATGTTAAGTTTAAAAACAAAGTTTTCCCTGGAGATACATTAGTATTCAAGTTGGAGTTGATTACACCTATTCGCCGTGGTATTTGTCATATGCAAGGATATGCATACGCAAACGGAAAACTTGTTGCTGAAGCAGAGCTAATGGCTCAAATTTCAAAAATTAAAAATTAAATAAAAAACAATATGAATCAGCCTTTAGCATACGTTCATCCAGGAGCAAAAATAGCACGCAATGTAGTTATTGAGCCTTTTTCTACGATTCATAACAATGTAGAAATTGGTGAAGGAACTTGGATTGGGTCAAACGTGACTATTATGGAAGGGGCACGCATTGGTAAAAATTGTAAAATATTTCCAGGAGCTGTAATTTCAGCTGAACCACAAGATTTAAAATTCGAAGGGGAAGATACTATTGTAGAAATTGGGGATAATACAACAATTCGAGAATGCGTAACAATCAATAGAGGTACGAAGGACAGATATAAAACTGTAGTTGGTAAGAATTGCCTTATCCAAGCATACAGCCATATTGCTCACGATTGTATTGTGGGAAATAATTGTATCTTTTCAAATTCAAGTACTTTAGCAGGACACGTAACAGTAGGAGACTATGTGGTCTTAGCAGGTCTTGTTGCTGTACATCAATTCTGTACTATTGGTTCTCATTCATTCATAACAGGTGGTACATTGGTGCGTAAAGACGTTCCTCCATATATTAAAGCGGCTCGTGAGCCAATTTCTTATGCAGGTATCAACTCTGTTGGTTTGAGAAGAAGAGGATTTACTCCAGATAAAATTAGAGAAGTTCAAGAAATTTACCGTCTGTTATATCAGAAAAACTATAATACAAGCCAAGCGTTAGAAATTATAGAAACTGAAATGGAAGCAACTCCAGAAAGAGACGAGATTATTATGTTTATCCGTAGTTCTTCAAGAGGAATTATGAGAGGATATTCAGGGATTTATTAGAATTAAGTATTAAACTAAATATATTTAGAAAATGGCAACTACAGCTGATATTAGGAACGGTTTATGTATTCAATACAACAATGATATTTATAAAATTGTTGAGTTCTTACACGTTAAACCTGGAAAAGGACCTGCTTTCGTTAGAACTAAAATGAGAAGTGTGACTAATGGTAGAGTATTAGAGAATACGTTTTCTGCTGGGCACAAAATAGATACTGTGAGAGTGGAAACACATAAATTCCAATATTTATACCCAGAAGGAGATCAGTTCCATTTTATGAATGTTGAGAACTACGAACAAATTACTTTGTTAAGAGATACTTTAGATTCTCCCGAATTATTAAAAGAAGGAGAAATGGTAATGGTTCAAATTAATACAGATACTGATTTACCACTTGCAGTTGATATGCCTGCTTCTGTTATTTTAGAAGTTACATATACTGAGCCAGGGGTAAAAGGGAATACTGCAACAAATGCTACTAAACCTGCTACTGTAGAAACTGGTGCCTCAATTAACGTTCCTTTATTTATCAATGAAGGAGACAAAGTTAAAATTGATACTGCTACTGGTGCTTACATGGAGCGTATCAAAGAATAATTTTTTAGAAGATATATCATGCGTTTTGCAAAAATTCAAGATTTACAGACAATAGCGGAAATTATTGGCTGTAAATTCATTGGAGATCCTAACTTCCCAGTTTATGGTATCAACGAGATTCACGTTGTGCAAGAGGGTGAGGTTGTATTTGTGGACCATCCAAAATATTATGATAAGGCATTAAACTCTAATGCGACTATCGTTTTAATTAATAAAGATGTACCTTGTCCGGAAGGGAAGGCCTTGTTGATTTCTGACGATCCGTTTAGAGATTTTAATAAATTGTCTAAATTTTTTAATCCTTTTAAACCTGCTACAGAAGTTCGTGCAAAAGATGCTGTAATTGGAGAAGGAAGTGTTATTCAGCCTGGTGTATTTATTGGGCACAATGTTGTTATTGGTAAAAACTGCCTTATTCATCCAAATGTTGTTATCTATGATGGTACAGTAATTGGAGATAATGTGGTTATTCACGCAGGTACTATTTTAGGTGCTGATGCTTTTTACTACAAAAAATGTCCAGAAGGATTTGATCCTTTGGTTTCTTGTGGTAGAGTAGTGATAGAGGACAATGTTGGTATTGGAGCCGCTTGTACTATTGACAGAGGGGTAACAGGTGATACTACTATTAAAGAAGGAGCAAAAATAGATAATCAAGTTCATATTGGCCATGATACTGTTGTAGGTAGTCGTAGTTTGATTGCTGCACAATGTGGTATTGCTGGTTGCGTGGTTATTGAAGATGAAGTAACTCTATGGGGACAAGTAGGAACTACAAGCGGAATTACTATTGGTAGTAAAGCAGTTGTGTTAGCACAATCAGGAGTTTCTAAGTCGTTAGCTGGTGGAAAAGTTTATTTCGGATATCCTGCAGAGGAGTCAAGAGATAAGTTAAAGCAATTGGCTAACATTAAAAGAATCCCAGAAATACTTACAAAAACTAAAAATTTATAAGGCATTTTCTATAATTATCGATTGATTTTTAAATCTAAACGATGAATTTAAAGTAATGTAATTAATTAATCCGTTAAACTTGCTTATAAAGGGATAAAAAGTTTTATAGCTTAATAGAATTGTTTATTTTTGTGTAAGTAAGTTAAATAAATAAAAACAAGATCATGAGTGTTTTAGTAAATAAAGATTCAAAAATAATCGTTCAGGGATTTACTGGAAGTGAAGGTACATTCCACGCTTCTCAAATGATTGAGTACGGAACAAACGTTGTTGGTGGTGTTACTCCAGGAAAAGGTGGTAGTACTCACTTAGATCGTCCAGTATTTAATACAGTTTCAGAAGCAGTTGAAAAAGCAGGTGCTGATACATCTATTATCTTCGTTCCACCAGCATTTGCTGCAGATGCTATTATGGAAGCTGCTGATGCAGGAATTAAAGTTATTATTTGTATCACAGAAGGAATTCC
>JASLGC010000273.1 GCA_030150335.1 Flavobacterium sp. | reverse complement strand
TCTTTTTCAACGTAATCTCCATCTTTAACTAACCATGTAGCGATTTCAACTTCTGTAATTGATTCACCTGGCGAAGGAACTTTCATTTCTAAGATGCTCATCTGTATATTCTTTTATTAAATATTGTTTTGTAAAAATACTATTTTTTCTTATAAATTCTTATCGAATACTTTAGCTATTGCATAAGCATAACGTTTTTTAGAACGCACAGAACTACCAGAAGCTGGAGCACTGTATGCTTTTGTACCTGCATAACGTAAAGGTTTCTCGTGGAAATTCATTAATAAATATCCGTATGCTCCCATGTTTTTAGGTTCTTCTTGAGCCCAAACATAGTCATCTGCATTTGTATACTTAGCAATAACTTCTTTGATTTGTTCGATAGGTAATGGGAACAATTGCTCAATACGAACAAATGCAATATCTTTTCTACCTAACTCTTCGCGTTTCGCAACTAAGTCATAGTAGAATTTACCACTACAGAATACTAATGATTTCACATCTTTAGCTTCAACTCCGTTATCATCGATAACATATTGGAATTTTCCGTCAGTTAAATCACTGATAGAAGAAACAGCAGATGGATGTCTTAATAAACTCTTAGGAGACATAACGATTAATGGTTTTCTAAAGTTAGTTACCATTTGACGTCTCATTAAGTGGAAGAAGTTTGCAGGAGTCGTACAGTTTGCTACATACATATTATGCTCAGCACATAATTGTAAGTAACGCTCTAAACGAGCTGATGAGTGTTCCGCACCTTGATTCTCATAACCATGAGGTAATAACATCACGATACCATTTTGACTTGTCCATTTATCTTCTGCAGCAGAGATATATTGGTCCATCATAATTTGACCACCATTAGAGAAATCTCCAAATTGTGCTTCCCAAATTGTCAATGTTCTTGGGTTAGTTAATGCATAACCATATTCAAAACCTAAAACAGCGTACTCAGCTAACAATGAGTTAAAAATTCTCATTTGTCCTTTTTGCTCTTTCAATTGGTTTAACAAGATGATTGACTCTTCAGTATCTTCTGTTTTAACTACAGCATGACGGTGAGAGAAAGTACCACGTTCAACATCTTGTCCAGACATACGAACATCATATCCTTCAGTCAATAAAGAACCGTAAGCTAATAATTCTCCCATAGCCCAGTCTAACTTATCTTTTTCGAAGAACATAGCTTCTCTATCAGAGATAAGACGTTTAACTTTGCTAATGAAATTTTTATCTCCAGGTAATTTAGTAATTACACTTGCGATATCAGTTAAAACTTCTTTAGAAACTTTTGTATCGTAATCTGCCAACATTTCTTTAGTACTAGCAAGTTCAAATCCTTCCCAGTTTTCTTCCATGAATGTTCTAATCTTAGCAAATTCGTTTTGACGTGAAATTTCTAAATCTTCTTCTAAAGCTCCCTTGTATTGTTGTTCTAAAGTTGAAACGAAGTTTTCGTCTACTATTTTATCTTCTAACAATCTTGCGTTATAAATATTACGCGCATTAGGGTGTTTAGCAATTAATTTATATAAAACTGGTTGAGTGAACTTAGGCTCATCGCCTTCGTTGTGCCCATATTTACGGTAACCTACCATGTCAATAAACACATCACGACCAAATTCCATACGATAATCTAAAGCAAATAAGAAAGCTCTTACAGCTGCTTCTGTATCATCCGCGTTAACGTGTAATACTGGACAAGCAGTTACTTTAGCAATATCTGTTGAGTAAGTAGACGTACGACCATCAGTATAGTTCGTAGTAAATCCTACTTGGTTATTTAATACAACGTGAATTGTACCTTCTGTTTTGTAACCTCTTAATTGTGCCATTTGAACAATTTCATAAACAATTCCTTGTCCAGAAATAGCAGCATCACCATGTAAAGCGATAGGTAAAACTTTTGAAGGCTCATTAGCAAATACAGTATCCTGTTTTGCTCTAGCAATTCCCTCAATTACAGCACCTACAGTTTCTAAGTGAGAAGGGTTAGGAGTTAAGTTAACGTGAACTTCTTTACCTGATCTTGTTTTACGTGTAGAGCTAAGACCTAAGTGGTACTTAACATCTCCGTCAAAACCTTCTACAGTATCGTAATCTTTTCCATCAAACTCCGAGAAAATTTCTCTTGCTGGTTTTTTGAAAACATTCGCTAAAACGTTAAGACGTCCTCTGTGCGCCATTCCCACTACGATTTCCTCTACCCCTTTAGTAGCAGCAGAATCAATCAAGAAGTCCATTGCTGGTATAGCAGCTTCAAGACCTTCTAATGAGAAACGTTTTTGTCCAACATACTTTGTGTTTAAGAAGTTTTCAAAAGATACAGCTTCGATCAACTTGTGAAGAATCTCTTTCTTCTCATCACTGTTAAATTTAGCGTCTAACGTTTCGTAGTGATCCTGAATCCATGCTACTGATTTTTCATCAGTAATGTGCTTGTACTCGATACCTAACGTTGAACAGTAAACTTTTTCTAACTGTGCAAGAATTTGTGATAAAGTTGATGTTGGAAGTTGTATTGTTTTTGCAGCTTCAAAGCTAACATTCATATCAGCTTGAGAAAGACCAAACTTCTCTAAACTCAAATCG
>JASLGC010000262.1 GCA_030150335.1 Flavobacterium sp. | reverse complement strand
ATTGGAAATCCACGTAATGGATTATATTCTTATGAGTTTTTAGGATTAGATTCAACTGGATTACCTCATTTTACTCAAGCTCCAGGTGTAGATGATCCAATTGGAGGTGCAAACTTTCAAGATAGAAATAATGTAACATCTTACTTGAAATATAGTGGTGCGTTAGAGCCAAATAAAACATTAAGTTTTAGTAATACTTTTAATTATAAAAATTTGATGCTAGACTTTATGTTTGTTGCATCTGCAGGAAATGTAGTTCGCTTGAATCCAGCATTTTCTAATAGATATAATGATACCCAAGTTTTTTCTAAGGATATGAATAATCGTTGGATGATGCCTGGTGATGAAAACATTACAAATGTTCCTACAATTGCTGATGCTTCATTATTGACTGCTGATAATTCAAGAATGGATAGAGCTTATAATACTTATAACTATTCTGATGTTCGTGTTGCTAAAGGTGATTTTATTAGATTAAAAAATATTACTTTAGGTTATGAATTTCCTGAGTTGTTTAAGAAAAGTATAGGAGTTTCTGCTTTTACTTTCAGATTATCTGTGTCTAACCCATTCTTATTATATTCTGATAAGAAGTTGAATGGACAAGATCCTGAATTTTATAATACGGGAGGAGTTGCTATGCCTGTTACTAGACAATACACATTCTCTTTAAACTTATCAATATAAATTGACAAATGATGAAAAAAATTAATTTTATACTTTCTGCTGCTGTCTTATTTTCGGTTGTGTCTTGTTCTGATTTTTTATCAGAAGTACCAGATAATCGTACACAATTAGATAGTCCAGAAAAAATAGAACAGCTATTAGTTAATGCGTATCCTAAAAGTGTTCCTTATGGTTTTTTCGAAATCATGAGTGATAATGCAGGGGATACTAAGCAAGAAGATAAATCAGAGTTAGATAATACTACTTACTTTAGATTTCAAGATTATGATGAGTCAAATTTTGATTCACCAGCTTGGGTTTGGGAAAAATCTTATTATGCAATTGCTCATGCTAATCAAGCTTTAGAGGCAATTGACAAGTTAGGTAACCCAAAATCTTTGGATTATTTAAGAGGAGAAGCTCTATTAGCTCGTGCTTACAATCATTTAGCTTTAGTTAATGTATTTGCGCAAGCTTATGATCCTGCAACTGCTTCTTCTGAACCAGGAGTGCCCGTTGTTGATCAAGTTGAGAGCTCTTTAATTGTTCATTATAAGAGAAAATCTGTAGCTGAAGTATATGATGCTGTTGAAGCAGATATTATAGAGGGTTTACCTTTGATTAAAGATCGTAACAAACAAAAAGGGTATCATTTTAACAAAGCTGCTGCTAAAGCTCTAGCTGCTCGTTTTTACTTGTATAAAGGAGATTGGGACAAGGTTTTGGAATTCTCTAATGATTTAGGAGATTATCCTGTAAACAAGCTTCGTGTTTGGAAGAATTTTACTAATTTGCCTTTCGAAACAGCAATGAAGGGTTATGCTTCGCAAGCTGAACCTACAAACTTATTGTTAAGTGCAGGAAACTCAGTTATGTTGTATCAATTTGCTTTTTACCGTTACGGTATGAATAAAGATATTACAAAAGAGCTTTTTGATGGTAGAAACTACAATGTTCTTAATAAAAGCTGGAACTATCGTAAAGAGTCTTACCAAGGATACGATAACAGTTTTATGACTAAGTATTTTGCATATTTTATTAATGAAGGTGGAAATACTACTTCAGGACAACCTTATACATCTTATGTTCTTTTAAATAACGATGAATTATATTTGAATCGTATTGAAGCAACAATCATGAAAGGTGATTTAGATAAAGCAGCTAAGATGATGGGATATTTTTCAGTATTTAAATCACGAGGAGCTGAATTAGGAGATCAAAACCAGGTAAGTAAGCAAACTGTTTTAAATCTTTCTAAAAAACCAAATATTTTTGAACCTTTTTATGCATTAAATTCAGATCAGAAAGCTTTTATTGAAGTATTGACTGAAATGAGAAGAAGAGATTTAGCTCAAGAAGGTGGTAGATGGATAGATATTAAGCGTTTTAACTTAGAAGTCATTCACTATGATGGTGTTGCTAAAGTAGAGTACAAGTTGGAAAAACGTGATAATAGAAAAGCGGTGCAATTACCTTCTCATGTGGCTCAATATGGTGTGGAATTAAACAAGAGATAATTATGATGAAAAATATTATTAAAATTGGAGCACTTAGTTTATTGCTAGGAGCAGTTTCTTGTTCGAATGATGATTCGATTAATGAGAAAAGTGTATTGCCAAGTGGCTTAGAAGGAACTAATTCTACTTTGGATAATTATTTATATGATACTTTTACAGATAAGTATAACATAAAAGTTTTATATAAATGGGATCGCAGTCAGTTTGGTAAATCTAAAGATATCCTTAGAAATCTTTATCCACCTGTTGAGGCTAATGTAATGCCTGCGATGGAGATGGTTGATCATGTTTGGATTAAAACTTATGAAAAAGTAGCTGGAGAGCAATTTATCCATGACATTAGACCTTTAGAATTTATTTTGGCAGGAGGTTCTGCTTGGAATGATGATAAAACTAGAACTTTGGGTGTAGCTACTTCTGGAGTGAGAATTAGTTTGTTCGAAGTAGATTTAGTAGGTAAGAGTCCTGCATCTGCTAGAGAATTTATCCATACCATTCAACATGAATATATTCATATCATCAATCAAGATAAAGAATTTGTTGAAAAAGATTTTGGTGCTGAAACACTTGGTGATTATACGACTAACTGGCAAAGAGTTTCTCCAACAGATGCTTTAGAAAAAGGATTTGTAACTCCTTATGCTACAAATAATATATTTGAAGATTTTGCTGAAACGGCTAGTTATATGTTGACACATACAAAAGAAGAGTATGAAGCTATGTTGGAAAGCTTCAAGATTGCAAACTCTAATAATTATCGTCCGGGTAGAGCGAAAATTATGAATAAAGTGCAGTTTGTTAGGGACTATTTTAAAGATCATTTTGGCGTTAATTTTGATGATTTGGCTTTAGAGGCTAACAAGAATGCGGCTAGTTCTCCTTTATTAAATCCTGGTGCAAGTGGTATTAATGCAATTTCAAATACTAGTCCTTATGGGGTTCAAAAAGATGGAACTGTACGTTACTGTGAACATGACATGTTTTGGAAAAATAAGTCTGATAATTTAAAT
>JASLGC010000261.1 GCA_030150335.1 Flavobacterium sp. | reverse complement strand
TAAAAATAACAGCCGCTAATAAATTCAGTGATGTCTTCAGAGTCACCATACCTTAACTTCTTGAATATTTGTGGTTCTTAAAATTTTGTGCAAAAGTACAATAAATCTTAGATAATCATACCTTCTTGCGAAACTTTTTTTAATTAACTTTTTGGTTAGCTAACCTTCTTGTTTAAAATACTATACCCTACATATGCGTCTCCCGCCAAGTAAATCAACACAATTAGCAGAAAATTGTACTTAAATAATTCATCTACTTGCTCACTGTCTAAACCTGTTCTTGCAAATAGGTAACTTGCGAATAAACGCAGTGTAATCAAGCCAAGGAACACATATCCCAAATTATTAGGCATACTATTTTTAATACCTGCCAAAGCAAATAAACTTGCAATTGAGAATATAAATTCAAACCCGTAAAAGCTCTCTAAAGAATAATTTAAACTTTTAAATGAATCTCCAAAATTCGTAAAAGAAAAAATCGCGAAATGCACTCCAAAACAGATTAAAAGCACAATACTTAACTTTATGCCAATACTTAGTATTCCTTTGTCCATTAATTTTTATTTAATTGATTTACTTGTTTTATAACTTGGTACAAAGCTACTCCTACTCCCAATAAAGTACAAATTTTATTTGCTAAACCATCTTGTAAATTATATTTCGTATCAAGCCAAGTTCCAAAAATATGAAACAAATATATAGTAATTCCCATTTGAAAGGGCATTGTAATAAGACTTAACCATTTATTTGGGTTAGAATTTTTACTCACCTTTCTTTTCTTTATTTTTAGAATTATCCTTTTTTTCTACAGCTCCATTTCCTTTTTCAGCCATAGTCATATCACATTTCGCTTCAATTCTCGCTCCTGGAACAACAGATAAACGACCAACAAATAGATCTCCTTTGACATACGCAGTGTCAGTAATATGCAATAAGTCTGAAACATTCATAACTCCCTCTACATAGCCCTCAATATCCGCATTTTCACATTCAATATTACCAATAACTTTTGCTTTTGGCCCTACTACCACTCTTCCTTGCACCTTTAAATTTCCATGCAGAACTCCATCCAATCGCAAATCAGTTACTGCTTCCAGATCCCCCTTAATAATTGTATCTTCAATTATTCGATTCGTTCTCCCAAATTGGTCAATAGGCCCATTTTTTGATTTTTGAAACATAATATTATTTTTTTCGATCCTTACTCATTTCTATTTTTTATAACCCAGATATTCATCCCAATTCTTTTTAATTTGAACTACTCCATAATTATCTGAACTTATAATTTGTCCTAAACCAGTCAGGTTAGCAGCTGCAGTCTCTGCTTCTGCTTTACTCTTAAATCCGTGTAAAACTAAGAATTCACTATTACCTACATAAAGGTCTTCAGAATACTTAACGCCCTTGCTACTATTTGATGTTGCAAACTGAATAAAACTACGGCTTACACTTTGACTTTCAGAAGAATTCTTGTTTTCAACAAGCACAACCACTTTCCAATTTTTTGTTTCATTATTAGAAAA
This sequence comes from Flavobacterium sp., assembly GCA_030150335.1. Classification (GTDB taxonomy): domain Bacteria; phylum Bacteroidota; class Bacteroidia; order Flavobacteriales; family Flavobacteriaceae; genus Flavobacterium. The sequence goes on along the minus strand of JASLGC010000261.1, from coordinate 25,950 downwards.
TCTTTTCGTTTCCAATGTAGGAATAACAGTCTCCAATAATCTATTCGCTTCCTTCCCTTCAGTAGAAGAACTATAGGTTAAAGCCACAAAGTTTAATGCATCCTTATAAGCATCTAACCCTTGAATATTTCCAATTATATTCGCTTTTAGCAATTCTAATTTACTCACATAACCTTCATCATCATATCGCTCCAAAGCACTCTCTAAAGCTTTCAAAGCCCCCCTATAATCTCCTTCACTAAACACTTTATAAACCGTTGCATAAACTTGTTCTGGCGATAAGTCATCAATACGATCATTTACTAAGTTTTGTAACAACTTAGCATATCTTGAATTTGGATAACCAGCAATAATTCGATTCTTCACTTGCAAAGCCATATTCCCATCTATTTCACTATAAATTTTATATAGCTTATACATACTTGGAAGTATCAGTCTTTCCGCTGGATCAAATGTCAATAAAGCTTCAAGCTTATCGATTGCTAACTCATGCTTCTTAAATCGGTCATAATACATAGATCCTAATTGGAAATAAGCAAAATCACGATCTTTTTTCAGCAAAGCAATCTCCTTTTCATCTGTTGGAATCTTACTTACGTACGAATCCACATCATATCGAGTATCGACAAAATCAGTCTGAATATCAATATTCTTATTTTTATCCTCTATTACCTGTTCTTTTGACGAAGCCAAATCTTCACTATAATCATTACTACTCCAACGCCAATTATCTTGTAAAGGACGATTACCCCATCTCTTTTTAAACTCTATTTTACCATAAGACGTAGCTTGAGTAGAATAAAAATAGAAAGACGATTTACCCCCTCCAAAACCTGTATTTTTTAAATCATAAGCCTCACTTACAGCCTCTCCAAAATTGGCCATGTTGAAATAGTCTTGATTTTTCTTCCCTTTCAAATTAGCTTGAAGTTTTCTAAAATCACTCTTTCTCAACTCCTCAATATAGTTCTCAAAATAAGCAATACGCTGATCATCACTCATCGCAACTAACTTCAGAATACTATCATTCCTATTCGCTACTTTTTCATAAGCAACAACATCTCTAAGCGCATCTCTACGCTTTGTTATTCTAAATCTCTCCTTTGCTTTCTCAGGTAAAATAGACAACGCGCTATCGTAATATTGTCCTGACAAAGCATACCCTGCGTTATTAAAATAAATCTCAGCGATGCTTATGAAGTTCTTCGCTTTTAACTGTTCATCTCCATTACTTCTTTTAACAGCCTCTTTTAAGTACTCTAATGCTTTCGAACTATTCTCTCCTTGATCATAAAACAATCCAACCTGTCTATTTAAAACATCTAAATATGGTCTATTCTCCCTATCATTAAGTAATTTTTTATACTGCTTTAAAAAGCTAACTGAATCCGCAATATTCACAGAAGACAACTCAAACTGCTGTGCATAAGAGTGAATAATATACGAGCGAGGGCTTTTGCGATTTAGATCAATTACCTCTTGAAACGATTTAGACGCTTCTGCCTTGCGTCCAAGTTTAGCGTAAAGCTGTCCTAAAATAAAAGTATAACGAGAATATTCTTCCTTGTTAGGTGTAAGTTCAATTGCAATAAGTAAAGGCGCAATGGCATTAGCATATTCCTCAATATTGATATAAGCTTGTGTCAATGTTGCATTTGCATCTGCCTCAACTTGTTTCTTTAGTTTTCCTTTTCTGGTGCGCAGAAACTCTTTCAAATTTTTAATAGCAATATCATCATAAGTCAATCTCACATTGGACTTTTCACGCCAAACGATTGCTTGATCTATTTTATCACTATCTGGATATTTATATAGAATATAGTTAAATGCTTCTAATGCAGGAATAAACCTACCGTCGTAATATCTTGCTTTTCCCAGCAAAAGATACGCTTCATCCATTTGACTATTTCGCTCTCTTCCCTTGATATACATCGAGTGTTTTTGAATAGCCTTTGCTGCTTTATCTTCAGCTCTTTCAAATCCAGTTCCACCTCCATCATCACTATCCCCAGCACTTTTCCCGTCAATCTGTAAATTATCTAAAAGTGAACCTTTCTTTGACTCTAAGGATCTTCCTTTTTTAAACTCCTTTTCTGGATCAACCTTAATATCAATTCTTTCTACTGGCAATATCTCCCAAAAATCATCAAAATAACCTTCTTTCAAACTAATCAAAGCCTCTTCATACGCCAAATCCCCATTGTATAAAATATTATAACGCGTAGTCATAGCATGATATCCTCTGTTGATTAATTTATCTTTTTTGACAGAACAAGCAACTCCAACTAAGAGAACAAAGACAACCGATAAATATTTTAAAAAATTGACCTTCAAAATTTCTGTATTTACTTAAAAACTACTATTTACTCGTTTTAGTATTCAACGAAATGTAAAAATACATTACTTTTCACAATTAAATTAATTCTTTCTTAAAAGAAAAAAGTACAACTCTTTAATAACATCTACTAAAGACAAAATACGCTACAATTTACTCTATTAAAAAAGCCCTTGCGAAACAATGTTTGCAAAGGCTTTTCACTAACTAATTCAAAAATCATTCTAACTATTGTGGAAAAAATCTTCTAATTCTTTAAACGACAAATCAGAAGTAAGCACGTCTTTTACAACGCTCCCTTTTTCTAAAGCAATGATACGGTCTGATACTTCAAACGTATGCTGAAGATCATGACTTGAAATAATAATCGTCACATCACTTTCTTGTATTTTTATTTTCACTAACTCTTTCAATCTAATCTGTGTAGTAGGATCTAAATTCGCAAATGGCTCATCTAAAATCACTAACTCTGGACTACCCAAAAAAGCAGCTACTATCCCTATTTTCTTTTGATTACCCTTAGAAAAATCACGTATATACTTACGTTGATTCAATACTTCTTCATTGAAAAAATAAGCGTATTGAGCTACTTGCTCCCCCACTTGTTCTTTACTTAATCCTTTCAATTCACCAACAAACATGAAATACTCTTCCGCGGTCAGATATCCAATTAAGAAAGTCTCATCTAAAAAAGCAGAAGTATAAACCTTCCAATCTTCAGACTTGTTAACTGCAATACCTTTGGATAAAACCTCTCCTGTACTTGGCTGAATCAAATCCAAAAGCAAACTAAACAAAGTAGTTTTTCCGGCTCCATTATTACCAACCAATCCAATACTCTGTCCAGCTGGTATTTCCAAACTTTCAACATTTAAAACCTGCTTTCCGTTATATTCTTTACTAATATTTTTAACTGATATCATATCCTAATTTTTTTTATAAGCCTGAATAGTACTATACTTTTCCTTTTTGTACAACGAAATAATGTAGTTAAACAAGTAATTTCTAAATAATATTCCTCCTATCCCCACAACAACAAGAACCCCAATACCTCCATAAAATCCAAATGCGATATTGCCAATCCAAAAAAGAACAATCGGAAGTATTAATTGTGGTAGTGAGACGGCTATAACACGTAAGTTAAATGCATTTTTATCTCCAAACACATTCTTATTTGCTGTCAAATCAACTGGAGATTTTAAAAAAGCTCCCCCTATTAAAACAATGAAACTGGAGATTCCCATATTAAAAATGCCCATTGCAACAATAATATAATACAACTTGACACTCTTAAATAAATACATTGTACCACATATAGTTGACACAAAAACAGCTAATACAATCATTAACCACTTAGATTTTAAATAATCAATATATTTTACATTTTGTGTCATCAGAAGCGGATAATATGCAGAATCCCAACTCGGTACGTATTGCCCATACATCATTAAAAATCCGCCCGTTACAAAATATGCAACAAATATATACATGGTTAATGGCTCCGCTCCTTCTCTTGAAGACATTAAAAATATAAAACCGTAAAACAGGAATAAAACACTCATTAATACAGTAGTCTTAGCCCTTTTATTACGTATAATTAAACGGATGTCATTCTTTAAAAATACAGCTTGCTTTCCAAATCTGTCTAACCAAGTTAACTCTTGTGTATCTCTTTCAGTTATTTGCCCTTCTATCAAGCTGTCCAAATACATATTCTTTCTATAGTATTTGTAAGCAGCATAAATACTTCCAGCTAATAAACACATATATCCTATCAAACTAAATGGATATATATAAGCACTGTAAAACAAAGGTTGAGTATATAAACTAATATCGAATAGCTCATAATACTGCGCTGAAGCTAAACCAACAACTAACACCAAAACAGAATAGAAAACCTTTTTATAAGATTCCATTAAGATTATTAGAAAATGCATGCTACCTATCAAGCAATACATCGCTATTCCCCAAGTTAAACTTGGTATTACCCCACTTCCTTTAAAGCAGCAGAACAATACAAATGGAATTAAGAAGAAAAGTTGCATGAAATTGAAAGGACTCAAATAACTTCTCCCTAAGAAAAACCCTATAATTTTATTTCGGGGAATACTAACAATTAATAACGGTTTTAGATTAGCAACGGGTAATTTTTGCAAGAAAAATCGCATCGAAAACTCCATCACTAAATAGTAAATCATAAATTGACTTGCCACATCAATTGCTGTTCTATCTGGCAGATGCTTATCCACAATATTCACCAAGGAAACTCCTAAGGTTAGAAAAATGAATCCAAAATAAACAATCCCTAACCACTTTAATACAGTAGTTAAAATCTCGATAGAGCCTGAGTCTCCTCTAAGTCTTCTCTTTTTCTCTAAAGCAATAAACAATCTCGTCATACTCAGTTCTTTCATACATAAGTACACTTCTTGTTAAAAATGTTACAGAAAAAATAAAAAAAACTAAAAAAATAAAGCCATCTTACTGACTAAGATGACTTTAAATAAAATCTAAAAACCTAAAAACTACATAATGATATATAGTTATTTTTCAAAAACAATGCCAATACCTTAAATCTCATTGTCTATTTAATAATCACAAATAATTTTATCTTTGCAGCAAAATCAGAACAATGAAAAAAGATATAGAAATTCCAGTTGTAGAAAACATAGAAATAGTAGTACTAAAAGAATTTAATGAAGATTACTTACAAGACTCTTGGTATGCTTATTTGTTTAATAACTCTACATCGCCAATTGAAGCAGTAATGATTGTTTCTAAAGCAGAAGGAACTATTGATGGAGAACAAAGAAACTCAAGCTTATTTAGACACGCTTTCAAAAGCTTAGCTCCTAATGAATCTCAAAAAGTAGAATTACTTGAAGAATCTATCTTTCAATTAGATAATACCTTCATGCTTACATTCTTTCAAGAAGGTAAATTATTTGACAAAAACTATGTATTCCCAGCTAATACAATTAAAGAAGAAAATGCAACTGACTTACCATTTTCTACTAAAAAAGGTATCTTATCTAAATAATTTAAAATACTAATTATCAGCTGATAACAGTAATTTAAATTCAATCCAAAGGTTTCTTTGGCTATTTTGGTTGCTATAATTGAAAACAACCTAAATTTAGAATGATATGAAAACGAAAAATGTTATTACCCTGTCTTTCTTTCTAATCCTTTCTTTAACGCTTTTAGCATTTACAAATGGAACTGAAATTAAAGAAAGTACACCTGTTAAATCCGAATGGAAAAACTTGAAGGTATTGCCAGAAAACATTTCTAATGACAGCCTTAAAGGATTAATGAGAGGATATAACGATGCTTTAGGAGTAAAGTGCAGTTTCTGCCACACTGAAATAGAAGGTTCAGATAAACTAAACTTTGCAGACGACAGCAAAAAGGAAAAAGAGTTTGCTCGCAAGATGATTTTAATGACTCGTAAAATCAATGCCGACAACTTTAATTGGGATAATCATCCAAACCCAGAACAAATAGACGTTGTCAATTGCACAATGTGTCATAGAGGAAATACAAAAGCAACAAAGGTTATCAACTAACTTGCTTTTCAAAGCTATCAAAAGCGTTATGTTAACATAACGCTTTTTTTATATCTTAAATTGAAATTTAATGTTTTATTTTATTATTTTTAAATGTTATTAATATTTTTTATTTATAAATCGACAAAAAACAAATTATGAAACAGACAATTCAAATTCCCTTAAAAATTACCCAAAGTACACTTCTACTACCTATTGATGACTCCCTACAAGAAAACAAAATAGAATTAATAGATGCTAACAATGAAACAATCTTAGCCTTCAATGCTAAACTTACAACCTCTAAACCTCACTACTACGCACCTATAGATGTTACAAAATACATCAATCAAGAAATTACAATCAAAGTGCACGATACCTTACTTCAAGATACCTTAGCACAAAATATAACACAAGACCAGAATTATAATTTCCTACACAACGAGGAACATCGTCCTATATATCACTTTTCTTCTCCTTTTGGATGGATAAACGACCCAAATGGATTATTCTATGATAAAGGAAAGTTTCACATGTATTTTCAATATAACCCTTATGGGGTAAAATGGGGAAATATGAGTTGGGGACACGCCTCTTCTTCAAATCTTACTCATTGGAAAAACCATCCAACAGCTATATTGCCTAATCAACTTGGAGATATATTCTCAGGAAGTATTGTAATTGACAAACAAAACACTGCTGGCTTTGGTGAAAATACTATTTGTGCTTTCTATACATCAGCAACAGACAAACAAGTGCAAAGTTTAGCTTATAGTACAGACAATGGGATGACGTTTACCAACTACGAACACAATCCTATTCTTGTCGATGAAAACTATAAAGACTTTAGAGACCCTAAACTTTTCTGGCATAAAGAAACCAATAAATGGATTATGTCATTAGCCACAGGTCAAACGATTACTTTCTATGGGTCAACTAATCTAAAAGATTGGACAAGATTAAGCGAATTCGGACAAGGCATAGGAAACCATGATGGTGTATGGGAATGTCCTGATTTATTTCAAGTAGCAAATGGCAAAGACCAAAAGTGGGCCTTATTTGTAAGTATCAATCCAGGAGGACCGAATGGAGGAAATGCTACACAATATTTTATAGGTGAATTTGATGGTATTACGTTCGTACCTGACAACATACCATATCCTCTGTGGATTGATTATGGACGTGATAATTACGCTGGAGTTACTTGGCACAACAATCCACGAAAAAAACCAAAATACATCGGCTGGATGAGTAATTGGGACTATGCAAACGATATTCCTACCAAACACTTTAAAAATGCTATGACATTACCGCGAACTATTGAACTTGCACACAATGGCAAACATTTCTATCTAAAAAATTATCCCATCAAGGAGGTAAAAGGATTGAGAACTAAGAAAGTCGATATCTCTACACAACTTCTGCAAAAGTCTTTGAACATTTCCAATTTCTTAGAAGACAATAATGGCGCTTATCAAATAGCAATTGACTTTGCAATAGTAGAGAATTCAACTTCTAAAGTCATCTTAACTTTAAGCAATCACGAAAATGAGAAACTAACGTTTTCATTAAACTTACACAAAGAAACAATTACAGTAGATAGAAGTGAAAGTGGAAATATCAGCTTCTCAAATAAATTTGCTAATCACAAAATCGTAGCGCCACTTCCTATTGAACACAAGTATCAACTACAATTGTTTATAGACAAAGCCTCTGCCGAGCTTTTTGTCAACAAAGGAAAACTGGCTATTACCAATACAATATTTCCTTCTGAACCATATAACAACATTCACATAGAAGTAGTACAAGGAGCTATTGACATAACGAAATTCAACATATTTAGTTTAGAAAACTAACCCCTTAACAATATCATAAAACAAGAAAAGGTTATCTCAACTACGAGATAACCTTTTTTTATATGTATTAAATCTTATGCTACTTTCTTAGGTGGAAACATAAATGACGCAACTACAGACAGGATTAAAACACCAGCAATCACAGATAACGACACTAATGAATCAATATGCACTAATGGTGAAATAATCATTTTCACACCGATAAACGAAAGGATAATAGCTAAACCATACTTCAATTTAGAGAACTTATCCATGAAGTTTGCCAATAGGAAATACAATGATCTCAACCCTAAAATTGCAAATATATTAGAAGTGTATAATATAAATGGATCATCTGGTGCAATCGCAAAAATAGCAGGAATACTATCTACAGCAAAAACTAAATCCGTAAATTCAATTACCATTAAAGCAACAAACAACGGTGTTACCATCTTAACTCCATTCTGTACAGTAAAAAACTTCTCACCATCGTAATCTTTACTTACTTTAAAGAATTTATGTACCATACGTACAGCGAAGTTCTTTGATAAATCTTCATCATCATGGTGATCTTCTTTTGCAAACCAAGATTTAATACCAGAAACAAGTAGAAATACCCCAAAAATAGTAAGTACAACATTAATCTCTGCACTCTTCCCAAATATCTCTATTGCAGGTAAATAAGTATGATTAATTATCTCAACTCCTGCAAAAATAAATATTGCACGGAATACTAATGCCCCTATAATACCCCAGAACAATACACGGTGATGTAATTCTTTTGGCACCTTAAAAAAGGTAAATACTAAGATAAACACAAAAAGATTATCAACTGATAAAGCTTTTTCTATCCAATAAGCAGATTGAAAACGTGCAAAGTTTTCGAAATCCATATAATAATAGATAACTCCACTAAAACACATCGCAAGTCCAACCCAAACAGCAGTCCATATTAATGCTTCTTTAGTAGTAACAGTATGACTATGGCGGTTAAACACCCCTAAGTCTAATAATAACATAACAAAAACGACAACCCCAAAAACAGCTAAAAGCCCAGGGTGGTTAATTAAGTGATCCATCTTTTCAAGTTTATGAGGCCAAAACTAAAACTTATATTCTCCCCCAAGAGAAACAGCAATATAACACTGATAATCAGTTCATTAAAATAAAATAGAAAGGTAATCAAAATTGCTATATAAAAAAACAACCCCTTGTAAAACAAGGGGTTGAAGTGAATTCTTATCTTTTAAAGTTAAAGACGAAAAAAAATAAAAAAATTAATCTAATTTCTCTGTTAACTTTCTAAATGTCTTTTTAGGATCTTTTCCGTTGTATAAAATATCATATACAGCATTGATAATAGGAGTTTTAGCACCAAATTTCTTATTCAGTTCATAAGCACTCTTTGTTGCATAATACCCTTCTGCAATCATATTCATCTCCATTTGAGCAGACTTTACTGTGTATCCCTTACCAATCATGTTACCAAACATTCTGTTTCGAGAAAACAAAGAATACCCCGTAACTAATAAATCTCCCAAATAAGCAGAGTTATTAATATTTCGCTTCATACGGTGAACTTTCTTAATGAATTTCTTCATCTCGCGAATAGCATTACTCATTAATAAGGCTTGAAAGTTATCTCCATACCCTAATCCATGAGCCATACCACATGCAATTGCGTAAATGTTTTTCAACACAGCTGCGTACTCAGTACCTACGATGTCATCTGTTACTTTAATCTTGATATAATGACTACTCAAGCAATCTGCAATCACTTTAGCATGCTCATCATTTCTACAAGCAATCGTTAAATAAGACAAACGCTCTAAAGCAACTTCTTCTGCATGACAAGGTCCTGTAATAACAGCAATATTGTCATAAGATATATTATATGTTTGGTTAAAGTGTTCACCAACAATCATACTCGTTTCAGGAATAATTCCCTTAATAGCTGATATGATAACTTTCCCTTCAAGACTTACGTACAAACTCTCCATTTCATGCGTTAAAAACGCTGATGGAATAGCAAAAATAACATAGTCTGCATAAGACACAGCCTTATTGATATCATTCGTTAATAATAACTGATCAACATCAAATTCAACCGAACTCAAATAATTTGGATTGTGATAATTTACTTTTATTTCTTCAATAGCAGTTTCATTACGCATATACCAAGCAATCTCATTTAGGTTTTCACTCAGCATTTTTACAATAGCAGTAGCCCAGCTTCCACCTCCTATAACCGCAAATTTCGGATAATCACTCATATTCTAAGATTATTTCTTTGTCAAAAGTAAGTAAAAAAGACATTGCAAACAATTGAAAACAAAATCCCTTTTAAGCTAATAAATCAAGCTTTATGCAAGATAAAACCCGATTATACTGAAACAAAATTAACAAATTTTACTTTAACCATAATTTATATACCCGTATATCTGTATTCGATAAATTAAAGGCAACCCTACTTATCCTTCTCAAATAGCCCTTTTAGAATATATTAACAGCAAAAACCACTTACTATCAAAAGAAAAAGCCTTTCTATAGTAGATTACCAACAAAACATGGCTCCCCTATAGAAAGGCTAAAAACAAATATTAGAAACTTAACTCTACTATCTCTTTTACTTTATCAATTGTAATATTTTTCTGTTCTCCCATCGCAGTCCAGCCTCTTTCAGCAAAACGCTCTGATATAAATGTACTCGCTTTCTCATAGTCCTCTGTGTATTCAGAAATCTTCGTTTGAATACCTAAAGAATGGAAAAACTTAATCATCGCTTCAATAGCTTCTTTCGCTACTTCATCTACATTATGTCCTTCTAAATTAAATACTCTACGACCTAATTGAGCAAGTTTTTCTTTCTTAGTGTCAAACATTACTCGGTACAAATTTGGACCGATAATAGCTAACGTACGCCCGTGATCAATACCATATAAAACAGTTAGCTCATGCCCGATTGCATGTGTTACCCAATCTACCTTTACTCCTTTGCTAATAAGCCCATTTAAAGCCATTGTACAACACCACATATAGTTATTCGCAGCATCATAATCCGTAGGGTCTTCTAAAATAGAGTCTGAAACTTCTAAAATTGTACTTAAAATTCCCTCCGCAAAGCGATCTTGTAATGGAGCATTCTGAGGATAAGTCAAATATTGTTCTAAAACGTGAACAAAAGAATCAGCCAACCCATTTGCTATTTGTCTTTTTGGAAGTGATGCTATTACCTTCGGATCACAAACAGAGAACACCGGATACAATGATTCTCCTTCAAAAGAAAGTTTCTCTTTTGTGCGTTCTATCGTAACTACTGCTCCACAGTTCATCTCACTTCCCGTAGCAGGCAAAGTCAAAATTGCACCGTAAGGCATCGCTTTCCAATCAACTCGCATTTTCTGCTGAACGATATCAATAGGGTCTCCTTCAAAATAAACAGCTGCTGAAATAAATTTAACTCCATCAATCACGCTTCCTCCTCCTACTCCAAGGATAAAGTCAACACCTTCTTGTTTTATTAAATCAACTGCCTTAATAACCGTTTCAAAACGCGGATTTGGCTCTATACCTCCAAACTCAACAACGTCAAAATCTTTAAGGGCTTCTTTCACTTGATCATATACACCATTTTTAAAAATACTTCCGCCTCCATAAGCTACTAATACTTTAGAATTTGCAGGAATGTAATTCTTAATTTCTCCTATTTGCCCATCTCCATACAACAATCTTGTTGGGTTATATAATTCAAAATTCAACATAACTTCTTACTTTTTTTATTTACTATAAAAATAGAAAAAGGAATGCGTTTGCATTCCTTTTTCTTCGTTATAATTATTATAATTTATTTTTTAAAAAATAAATTGTGATCGATATATTTCCACACCTCTTTATCTAACAGAGGTTGCACATTCTTTCCTTCTTTAATTGCTTCTCTAATAAACGTTGCCGATATCTCCATAATAGGAGCATTATCAATCAATTTTACATTAGGATGCGATAATAAAGGATTGTTTTCTTCCTTACCACTAAATACGCGTGGATACACGTAAATAGGATAACGCTCTAATAGTACTTCATAATTCTTCCACTTTGGAAAAGAGTCTAAATTATCTTGTCCCATTATCAAAGCAAATTCATGCTTTGGAAAACGCTCGTGCAAATAAGCCATGGTATTAACCGTATAATTCGGTTGTGGCAAATTAAATTCAATATCAGAAGGTCTTATATGATCATAATCAGCAGTTGCTAAATTAACCATGTGCATACGATGAAAATCTTCTAACAACCCCTTTTTCTTCTTCAAAGGACTATGAGGTGTTACAACCATCCAAACCTCATCAAGATCAGTAAACTGAACTAAATGATTGGCAATTACTAAATGTCCAATATGGATAGGGTTAAAAGTTCCAAAATACAATCCAACCTTCATAAACTATATCTTCTTATTTAATAAATTCTTTTACTAATTGATAAGCTTCTTCTTTTGCTGTATCTAAATCATAGTTCTTGATAATCATATCAAACTGCGGAGCTGTAGCTAATTCAACAGAAGCTTTTGCAATACGCATATTGATTTTATCCTCACTTTCAGTAGAACGTTTCTTTAAGCGAATTTTAAGCTCATCAATACTTGGTGGCTTAACAAAAACAGCTAATGTCTCATCTGGAAATTTACGTTTAATACGCAATCCACCTGCTACATCAATATCAAAAATAACATTCTTTCCTAATGCCCAAATTCTCTCAACTTCTGATTTTAAAGTACCGTAGAAATTATCTCTATATACCTCTTCCCACTCTAAGAAATCTTCTCCTTTGATGTGTGATTTAAAATCTTCTAACGAAAGAAAATAGTAATCCTCTCCATGTACTTCTTCACCTCTCGGCGCACGAGATGTACAAGAAATAGAGAATGCTAAATTCAAATCTTGTTGTTCTAATAAATGTCTAACTATGGTAGTCTTTCCTGAACCTGAAGGAGCTGAAAATACTATAAGCTTACCTTTTTTCATAAATATTGCGTCGTCTTGTTTTATATTCGATTAAAGAACGTTTAACACCTGTTCTTTAATTTTCTCTAACTCATCTTTCATTCTTACTACAAACTTCTGCATTTCAGCATGGTTTGATTTCGAACCCATCGTATTAATCTCACGCCCCATTTCTTGAGCAATAAAACCTAATTTACGACCGTTTGCTTCATCTCCTTCTAATGTCTCGATGAAGTAGTCTAAATGTTTAGATAAACGCACTTTTTCTTCTGTGATGTCCATTTTCTCAAGATAATAGATTATCTCTTGCTCAAAACGATTTTCATCAATTGTCAACTGTAACTCAGCTAAGTTTGAACGTAAACGCTCTTTTACAGTTAAAATACGCTCGCTGTCAATAATAGAAACTTCATTCATGAATTCACGAATGTTTCCTACTCTTTTTCTAAAGTCTGCTTCTAAAGAACTACCTTCACTAACACGAAATTCTTTCATGTTGCTAATAGCTTCCTTAATTACTTTCTGAATCTCTGTCCACTCATTCTCATCCAATTCTACGCGCTCTACTTTCAATGCGTCTGGCATACGCACAGCCATTTTCATTAATTCAGTAGCATCTCCGTTTGGAATAATCTCTTTCATTTGATTAATATATGAAAGTACAATCGGACCATTAATCTTGTTAGAAGTTTCTTCCGCTGTAATTTCGCAGTACAACGAAAAGTCAACCTTTCCTCTCTCCAATTCTTGTGCAATAATATTACGTAGAGGAAGCTCTTTTTCTCTATAAGTTAAAGGCAAACGAACATTTAAGTCTAAACTTTTGCTGTTTAGAGATTTTACTTCAACTGTGATTTTTTTTGTTGGTAACTGCAAACTTGCTTTACCAAACCCTGTCATCGAATGTATCATATTCTAAAAATAATAGGTGCAAAGGTAACAAAAACAACACTAACTCGCTTATAAATAGGATAAAATCCTACCGATAATACTCCCTTTTAAATCAAATTAAGGCATTAAAGTGGGTTTACCTGATTCAAGAAACTTTATATATAGGTGGTTAAGCAATAAACTCTTTAGCATATCTAAATAATGCTTCTAAAAACTTCTTAGAAACCTATACAAACAAAAAAAGGAGAACCTAAGTTCTCCTTCTTCAAATATTAACCTATAACAAAATCATTGTTTTAAAAAACGAATCTTACCAGATTCCAAAAACAGCTTTATTATCTGTGTAAGTAAATTTAAGCTCCGTATTTTTTGTTTGATCTACTAACACTCCGTGAATTGTATAAGAACCATCTTTATTGTCCTTTACTTCAATTTTAGTGTTTTTTGTATCATCTGCAACGAAATAAGTATCTTTCCCTTTATCATCAATTTCAACCCAAGCAGTTCCTTCAAAATTAGGCTCACCATTTGCCTCCTTTTTATGCTTTCCGATATAATACATCATATCAGTAAGACCAACTCCATTTGTAAAGAATGGCGTTGCTACTCCAAAAGGAATATTGAATCTGTTTTTCTCTTGTCCCTTTTCTAAAGGATAGCTAGTATAAAGCCAAATTAAAACATCTATTTGTCCATTACTTCCATTTTCTTTCATCACATCACTTGACAAAATAATATTTGTTCTATAATAACCAGATGCTTCATCTAATTCATCATATTTTAAGAAACCGTCTTTCAATACAAGAACATCGTCTACAATTCTCTCTAATGTTGTAAAAGTTTTACTCTTAAAAATTGCAGTTTTATTGTCTACAACACCTACTACTGCAACTTCATATTCAGTATTTGCTTCCAATTCATTGACAGCAAACTCTTGTGAATCTTTTATCGTTAATGCTTTTCCTTTAGAAACAACTTCTTCTTGGGTAAGAACAGCGTCTCCTTTTGGAACACATAAATACATTAACTTTTCAACGTTTTTTGCGAATACAGCTACAGTAGCTTGATTCTCTTCAATGTTAATTACTTCTAACTCTACTAAAGCAACTTGTTTCTCAAATTCTGGTTTAGCCACTTCATTATTGTCATCACTTGAACATCCTACGAAAAGCCCACTTACCATAGCTAAGAAAACGAACATTAATTTATTTTTCATAATTCTATATTTATTTCTAATTGTTTACAAAAACTTCCTAATTAATATGGAGTTACCTTTACTTCCCCTTTATAAATCCCTTTAAAATTCTCTCCTTTATCACGAGAGATATCTATTTCAATGCTATAAATTTCTTTATCCTTACTGATTATAATTGCACCTGCATCTAAATCCGTTATCTCCTTCCCTGTTTTTAAATCTTTAATTAAATAGCGTCCAACAGCTCCTGCAGAAGCATCTTCAGTACTCCAAGAAGCAAAAACATACTTACCTGTAGGTAAAACTTTTAGATCTTCAGAAAAATCACCAATCTCAAAATTCGCTTCCCATTCGCTATTTTTCAATGTCATCACATAAATAGAAATCCATGAAGCATTCTCAGACATAACATCAATTGTCTGAAAACGAATACTTCCATCTGCAGTTACCTCACCTTCTTTGGTTTTAATTTCAGACTCTACAATTTTATTTTCATGTAATTCAGACTCTACAACTGCATAAATTTTATATGCCGTATCTGATAAAAGATTGTCAAAAGTGAAAGTAGACTCTCCATTTAAATTATCGATTTTCTTACCCTTGCTTTTGATCTGCTCAACAGTTGGTTTCTCACTACTTGGCACAACAATACAATTACCTACAACACCATTTTCAGTTACAACTTTAAAACTAATTGATTCAGCAGTACTTGTTACATCAGAAATTACAAGAGATACTTCTTTCTTTATTTCTTCAAGAGTAGAAACTAAAATAGGCTCTTTTAAAGAAACATAATTTCCTTCTTTTGTTTTTGCAGCAGCAGCGATTACATACTCTGTTCCGCTTTGTAAGTCTACCAAAGTAACATCCTTAGATGCAGTCTTATAAACAGCTCCTTCCTCAAATATTTTCTCTGCTGATATTATCGGCAATTGTCCTTTAGAAGAATTAACAAATGCTACATAAGCCATTTCAACTGCTCCTTTTGACTCAAGAGAAAATTGAATTTCATTCTTAGATACATCTTTTACCTCAATCGAAATAGAAGAAGTAACCCCTACTTCTGGTTTTTCAACAGGAGGAGGCGCTATTACACTATTATCGTCGCTAGAACAGCTCACTACTAAAGACATTGTCGCCATAATAGTCATGACAGCAAAAACATTGCGAATACATTTTTTCATATATAATATTAGTTTAGGTTAAAGCCTTTAATACTCCCTGCTCTTCTATTAAAAATAACATTACAAAATGTTAAACTAAAAACACAAATAGATTTTAAATCAAAGAATATATTTAAAAACAAAGAATAATTTATCTTTACGTGTACAAATATGGATATTTTTATTTAAACACAAAAGCGCAAAACAAACAAATATTAATTTTATCTTAAAAATTATAATTAAAAGTTAACGTTTGAATATTGAAAGATTTGCTAAAGTCGTAGTATATATACAAAAGTGAGGGGTATACAAACAAAAAAAGGAGAACCTAAGTTCTCCTTCTTTTATTTCATTCCTAATCTATTTTCAGCTTCATTACGTTCATAGGAACTAACCAAAACAACCATAACTGAGAATAAAACCTTCCTTTGTCCTTATTAGACCACCACAATCTACAAAGTCGGTAGTATATTCAAATTGTAATGAAACCTACAGAATTAAATTTTTCAAACTTTAAAAAACAAAAAACAAACCACTTTATTTCCTCTTCATTAAATTTAATTCACAATACACTCAAATAACACTTGTATTTTCTTTTCTTTTAAAAGGTACTCATAGCAATTCTTCCCTTTTCGTATTATTAAGACAGCAAGTCACCAATTAAGTCACATCTTTTTTACAAAATATTTTTAATTATTTTTTAACTCATTAAAAATCAATATTTTAACAAACTAAATATTTTAAAGAAAAGGCAAAATAAATTCATTTAAATAGCTTCATTTCATAAAATGCCTATTTTTCTATCTTGTAAAACCAATATTAAATCCACTAAAAGGTACTTATTATATAATTCACACACTTATTATCATTCGCAATCAGTGAGTAATAGTTAAAAACAAAAAAGTCGGCAACATAAATTATGTTACCGACTTCGATATAATCAAGAAAGAAACTACAATTACAATGCAGCTTTTTTCTTAGCCTTTTCAATTACTTTAGTGCTGTTTCCAACAAAGATATCTTCTCCAATAAAGATAACTGGTCTACTTAAAAAAGTATAGTGTTCTAACAATAGAGCTTTAAAGTCTTCTTCTTGAAGATTCTTACTTTTCAACTCTCTGTTTTTGTATAACTGAGAACGCTTGTTGAACAACAATTCGTAGCTTCCTACTTTTGCATACATTTCATCTAATTGCTCTTCAGTAATAGGGTTCTCTTTGATCTCTTGTAATTCAAAAGTATCAATTGCTGGCATCTCACTTAAGATACGCTTACAAGTACTACATGTACTCAAATAATATATTTTTTTCATCTAAATATCTTTAACTTTAATTATGTGCACAGGACATACTTTTTCTGCCTGCTCACAGCCGTCTAAGATAGTATAATCAGGGGATTTCAACGTGTGAAATCCTTTATTGTTTACAGACTTCAACAAAACTGTCTTTCCGTCTTTTTTAGACATCTGAAACTGCTTTGGAGCTACCTCAACACAATAGTTACACCCAATACACTTATCCCTTTGTAAAGTAACAACAATCATTATGCCTCTACAATTTTATATAATTTGTCCGACAGACGAATACGGAACGGTAATTTAAACGTACAGTCGTCACCTTTCGTTGCTTTCTCTGCAGGTTGTTCATTGACAAACATCTCTTCAATAACCAACTCTTGTGCCCCTGTACTTGGTCCTGTAATCAAGATTCTATCTCCAATTTTGATATCGTATGCCTCAATCTTAAATTCTCCAATTGATGCCTTTTGAAAATAGTGCATTGCTTTTCCTACATACACTTTCTTCTGAGTAGCGTTACTTCCAGGATTATCACTCCATTCACCTAACTTCTGTCCTAAGTAATATCCACTCCAAAATCCACGATTATAAACCGTTTCTAAAGCTTTCATCCACTCAGCCACTTTCTCCTCAGAATATGTACCCTCTGCAATAGCATCAATAGCCTCTCTATACGTACGAACTACGGTAGCCACGTATTCAGGAGCTCTACCTCTACCCTCTAATTTCAAAACTTTCGCACCAGCATCAATCACTTGGTCTAAGAAATCCAATGTACACAAGTCTTTTGGAGACATCATATACTCGTTGTCAATCTCAATTTCGAAACCAGTTTCCTGATCAATAACTGTGTATTTCTTACGACAGTTTTGCTTACATGCACCTCTATTTGCAGATGAGTTATGCGAGTGTAAACTCAAATAACACTTTCCTGAAACAGCCATACACAATGCTCCATGACCAAAAATTTCAATCTCAACTAAATTACCTGATGGACCTTTTACTTGCTCGCGTTCAATAGACTCAGTAATCATCTTTACTTGACGTAAACTCAACTCTCGAGAAAGTACAATAGTATCAGCAAATAAACTATAGAACTTAACAGTCTCAATATTCGTAACGTTCAATTGCGTAGAAATATGCACTTCTAACCCAATCGCTCTTGCAGATGCGATTACAGCTTGGTCAGCCGCAATTACAGCTGTTAACCCCGCTTCTTTCGCTCTATTCAACAACGTTTTTACAACCGACAAATCGTGGTCATAAATAATGGTGTTTAAAGTCAAATAAGTACGTACTTTCTTCTCGTTACAACGTCTTGCAATTTCTTCCAAGTCATCAATCGAGAAATTAACTGTTGAACGTGCACGCATATTCAATTGGTCAACCCCAAAATATACTGAATCTGCTCCGTTGTCAATTGCTGCTTGCAACGACTCGAAGTTCCCAGCTGGAGCCATTAACTCAATTCTTCCTGAAACTGTCATATCTATTTTATTAGTCTATTATTTTAAATAATTGATCGTTTTTACGAACTCTGAAGCTAAGCTCCATTGTCATTCTATCGCCAACTTTAGCTACAGTAGCTTCTTGTCCATTAACCATCATTTTACCAACAGTTAATCGTTCATCTCCTGTAGTAGGTCCTACGATAGCTATCTTATCTCCAACTTGAATATCTTTACTCATTTCAAATTGTCCTACTCCTGCTTTAGTAAAGTAATGTTGAACTACTCCAACCAATACTTTGCGTTCTGCTTGTTTCTTGCGAATTTGAGTAACTGTACTCACTTTCACTGCTTTGATTTCATCAAATACATTGCGCTCCTTTTGGAATTTCAATGCTTCAGAACGTCCTTTCTTGAAAATCAAGTTTCCTTTCTGAACACCTTGACGTAAGCGTTTTTGCTCGTCTTCTGGCAATTGAATGATATCTAAACATTCATCAGAACAACAACCGTGCATTTTTTCAGCACACTCATCACATTGAATAAACAATAAGTGACATGCCTCATTCGCACAGTTTACATGTGTATCACATGGTTTACCACATTGGTGGCAATTAGCAATAACGTCATCTGTAATACGCTCTCCCAAACGGTGGTCAAATACAAAGTTCTTTCCGATGAACTTGCTATCTAATCCTTCCGCTTTTACTTGGCGAGTATATTCAATGATTCCACCTTCTAATTGGTAAACATTCTTGAAACCGTGGTGTTTGAAGTAAGCAGAAGCTTTCTCACAACGGATACCTCCAGTACAATACATCAATAGGTTTTTCTCCTCTTTAATGTCTTCTAACTGGTCTTTAATTTTAGGCAATGATTCACGGAATGTGTCAACGTCTGGAGTAATTGCGCCTACAAAGTGACCAACTTCACTCTCATAGTGATTTCTGAAATCTACAACTACCGTATTAGGGTTAGCCAACATTTCATTAAACTCTTGAGCTTTTAAGTGAATTCCCTTGTTTGTAACGTCAAATGTATCATCGTTTAATCCGTCTGCTACAATCTTGTTTCTAACCTTTACAGTCAATTTCAAGAAAGACAAATCATCTTGTTCTACAGCTACGTTTAAACGGATTCCTTTCATGAAATCATATTGTTCTAATGTATCTCTAAAAGCGTCAAATTTGGAAGCTGGTACAGACATTTGAGCGTTGATTCCTTCATGCGCAACGTAAGTACGTCCTAAGGCATCAAGGTTATCCCAAGCAAGGAATAAGTCGTCTCTAAATTTTTGTGGGTCTTGTATTTTTGCATACGCATAGAAAGATAAAGTCAAACGGTTTTCTCCCGCTTGCTCGATAAGTTCAGCTCTTTCTTCTGCGCTTAATGTGTTATACAGTTGCATGCTATATAATTTAAGTGTAGAATTATTACTATGTTTTTGAAATCCTAAATGGAAGAATTTCGGTGCAAAGATAATACTTTGATTTAAAAGTATTAACCTATTTTTTGTCTTATCTACTCTATAAGTTAATTCTTATCAAACACAAAATATCTGTCACTATATCAGATACTTGGTAACAAAAATAATAATTACAGAAAATATATCTGTCATTTGTTATTTGCTCCCATACTGCAAACACAATGTTACCAACATGCTATCGTAGTTTTTCCATAATTCTTATGGGAGCATTATGGGAGCACTATGGTACCACTATGGGAGCACGCAAATTATAAATGCCAAAAAAGCCGAGTAAAACCCGGCTTTTTCAACTATAATTTCATTTTGTAATCAGTAAATACTTTACCTTTTACAATCTTGTCTAATTTTTTACTTATCAACTTCTTTGTTAAACTACTCAAGCGATCAACAAATAACACACCTCTTGTGTGGTCATATTCATGTTGAATAATTCGCGCTGTTGTACCGTAAAACGTTTTTGTATGTGGGTTAAAATCGCGGTCAAAATACTCTATTGTAATAGACCAAGGACGATTTACTCGTTTGAAAACGTCTGGAATACTCAAGCATCCTTCAATCTCATCCCATGTTTCATCAGACTTCCCAATGATTTTAGCATTGATAAATGTCTCCTTAATTCCTTTATCTCCTTCTACAAAGTTTATTTTACGCTCTTTATCATCCGCATTTTCGTACATCACTACGCTATCTACTACAAATAATTGGATTGTTTTGTCAATTTGAGGAGCAGCTAAACCACATCCATCAGCATTAGACATCGTATCCCACATATTATCTACCAACTTATTTAACTCAGGATAATCAGGTGTTACTTCTGTACAATCTTCTTTTAGTGCTTTATTACCGTATGCTACTATAGATAATTTCATTCTTACTTATTTTAATGCAAAGGTCATTATAAAATCAATTTCAAACAATGATTCTTTGTTAACTAATTTACTTGTAATCAAAACTTAATCTTAAATACTTTAAAAAAGTCTTATTTCATCGTATTCTGCTATTATCTCATTCTTTTCAAACACATTACTAAAAAAAACACCAAGAAAAACAAAACACAACCATCTGAATATCAATAAACAACAACACAAATTCACGCTAAAAAATAAAAAAACAAACAAAATAAGCTATTGCTATAGCAAATAGCAACAGTGGAGTTGCTATAATTTATAGCAGAATAACGCAAAGCTCTTGGAGAGTAAATAAATTATATTACTTTTACATCAGTAAGAACCTATTTTTTGAAAAAATGAGTGCAGATAAAGAAGCCAAATTAAAAGCGTTACAATTAACGCTTGATAAGTTAGACAAGACTTACGGTAAAGGAACAGTGATGAAATTGGGAGATACCGCAGTTGAAGAAGTAGAGGTAATCTCTTCTGGTTCATTGGGAATTGACCTTGCATTGGGAGTGAATGGATATCCTAAAGGACGAATTATCGAAATTTACGGACCTGAGTCTTCAGGTAAAACAACATTGACTTTGCACGCTATTGCAGAAGCTCAAAAAGCTGGTGGAATTGCTGCATTTATTGATGCTGAGCATGCTTTTGACCGTTTTTATGCACAAAAATTAGGTGTTGATATTGACAACTTAATTATTTCTCAACCAGATAATGGGGAGCAAGCATTAGAAATTGCTGAAAACTTAATCCGTTCTGGAGCTATTGATTTAGTTGTAATTGACTCTGTTGCTGCCTTAACTCCAAAGAGTGAAATCGAAGGAGAAATGGGAGATTCTAAAATGGGATTACACGCTCGTTTGATGTCTCAAGCTTTGAGAAAATTAACATCAACTATTAGTAAAACAAATTGTACTGTTTTCTTTATTAACCAGTTGCGTGAAAAAATCGGTGTTATGTTTGGTAACCCTGAAACAACAACAGGTGGTAATGCTCTTAAATTCTATGCTTCTGTGCGTTTAGACATCCGTAGATCTACTCAGATTAAAGATGGTGAAAACGTAATTGGTAATAGAACGAAAGTAAAAATCGTGAAAAATAAAGTTGCACCTCCTTTCCGTACTGCAGAATTTGATATCATGTATGGTGAAGGTGTTTCTAAAGTAGGAGAAATCTTAGACTTAGCAGTTGACTACGAAATTGTGAAGAAAAGTGGTTCTTGGTTTAGCTACGGAGATACTAAATTAGGTCAAGGTCGTGATGCTGTTAAATCATTGATTAAAGATAATCCTGAATTAATGGAAGAACTTGAAATTAAAATCAAGGAAGAAATTAAGAATAGAGAAGCTTAATTGACTTACAATATATACAAGGCCAACCTTTTCAGGTTTGGCCTTTTTTTATGGCTATTCCCGACGGAAACAAGTAAACTCTCTTGATTTGTTAAGACATAAATTAGCATTTTTAGTAAGTTTGTAGTTCTAAAATATAAAACTAAACACTTATGAAAATGAAGTTATTTGCTCTATTAATGGCTATTGTTACCTTAACAAGCTGTGATAGTGTTCTAAAAAATCAAGATTTTTATCTTTCTAATCCCACAGACACCGAAATTACAGTTGCAATAGATGAACAGTCTTATGCCTTAGCAGCAAACACTTTTGAAGTAGTAAAGGTAAAACCAGGTATCCATAAACTAAATTTTGATGGAAAAACGACAGAGTTTAATGTATTCACTGAAAATACAGGGGGTATTATTAATCCAACGCTTAGTCCTCATTATATCTACTCAATGATTTATGCGAAAGAAGGTAGTTTTGACCGTTTTAAAAGTACCGATAGAAAAGTGATTATAGATGGTATCCTTTATGAGGATAATATTAAATCTACTAATGCTCTAATCATTGATAACAACCTGTATAGATGCAAGTATATGTTAGGTGAAGCGTATCCTTCAGAAATGGTAACACATAATAAGAATACACAAGGGAATTTCTTTAATAAGTTCTTTACTAAACAAGAGCTTATCTCTTTCTTTAATGATGAAGCAGAGGATGACTACAAAGACTTCCACGAAAAAAACAAAACTAACAATGGCGAGAATACGATAACTGAAGTGAGTGAAAGAACGTTATTCACTCCTAATTTTTCAGATGAAAAACTTCAGGAACTTTATCAAAAACAATACGACTTAGTAGTTGAATATCGCAAAAGCGAAGATTCTAAACGTCAAAAAGCAATTCAAAAAGAACTATTTGACTTGTCTATGACTATAGCGAAAATGGATATTGATTATAGAGCTTTGAGTACAGAAGAGAATCAACGTATGAATGACTTTTCTCATCAAAGCGGGAATATATACGGAGCGGGAATAATAGAGTTATAGTATTTCCAACCTATCAAAAACAGAAAAGGAGCTGAATTTATGTAATTCAGCTCCTTTTCTATTTATATACCTATCTTTTATTTATTTCATTTTCCCAAGCTTCAACAGGCTCTTTAATCATGGTATAAGCTTTGTCTTTTACTGCATTGCGATCATTCATAGAGAGTCCAACTGTTTCAATCGTTGGCAACATAATAACTGGTACCTTTCCTGGATATCCTATCCCCCATACAAAAGGGAAAAAATGCCTAAGCTTGCCTAAAGCAAAAGAAGCAATCGGTATTTGATGATCTATAGCAAGTCTAAAAGCACCATCTTTAAAACGGTCTAAAATCACTGTTCGATCGTCAGTAACTCCTCCTTCGGGAAAAATACAAATACTCAATCCCTTGTTCAATCTATCTTGTGCTCGTTGAAATACTTGATATTTACTTTTTGAATCCGCTCTATCCACTAAGATACAAGTCTTCTTATAGAAGTACCCAAAAACTGGAATATTAGCCAACTCTTTCTTTCCTACAAAAACAAAAGGATTGTCTTTTATCAAGATATACATCATCATAATATCCAACATTGAGGTATGATTGGCAATGAACATATAGCTCTTCCCCTTCTCTAATTGTTGGTATTCTTCAACTTTATAGCGCATTCCTATCCCATAGAAAGTCAGCTTAGCCCAAATGCGCGCCACTTTATAAAAGGAAGGATAACTATCCTCTGATCGGATAGTAAACAATAACAAAGGAGATAAAATAATAATTACTAAAGTCATCCAGATATAAAACCATAAACGCCATAGTACACTAAAAAAACATTTAATTACTTTCATAACTAATTTTAGAAATCAATATCACTTGATCTTACCAAAAATAAGGATTTATCAGTGTCGAAAGCACTAAATCACTAAAAAACAAAACAAATAACTCTTAAAAGAATTATCTTTGCTACTTATACTAAAATATAATATCACGCAATGGCTAAAATTCTTACAGGAGTTCAAAGCACAGGAACTCCACACTTAGGGAACCTTTTAGGAGCTATTCTACCAGCAGTAGAAATGGCGAATAACAAGGAGAATGATTCTTTTCTTTTTATTGCGAATTTACATTCGGCAACGCAAATTAAAGATGCAAAAACATTACAAGAAAATACCTATAGTGTTGCGGCTACTTGGCTTGCTTGTGGTTTAGACGTTAATCATGTAACTTTTTACCGCCAGTCAGATGTACCGCAAACGACTGAGTTAACTTGGTACTTAAGTTGCTTTTTTCCATACCAACGATTAACATTAGCGCATTCGTTTAAAGATAAAGCATCTGTATTATCTGATGTAAATGCAGGGTTATTTTACTATCCTATGTTGATGGCTGCAGATATCTTATTATATGATGCAGAATTTGTTCCGGTAGGAAAAGATCAGTTACAACACTTAGAAATTACAAGAGATGTAGCTTCAAGATTTAATAGCCAAATGGGAGAAACATTCGTTTTACCTGAAGCTAAAATCTCAGAAACAGTAATGATTGT
This sequence comes from Flavobacterium sp., assembly GCA_030150335.1. Classification (GTDB taxonomy): domain Bacteria; phylum Bacteroidota; class Bacteroidia; order Flavobacteriales; family Flavobacteriaceae; genus Flavobacterium. The sequence continues at coordinate 946 of JASLGC010000261.1, read as the reverse complement.
TCCTGGTACGGATGGACAAAAAATGAGTAAATCAAGAAACAATACAATCAACATTTTCCAAACGGATAAAGCTTTGAGAAAACAAGTGATGGGTATTGAAACAGATAGTACTCCTCTTGAAGATCCTAAGAATCCAGAGACTTGTAATGTATTTACTATCTACAAATTGTTAGCTACTCCAGAGCAAATTGAGGCTATGAGAGCTAACTATGAAGGTGGAAACTACGGATATGGACACGCTAAACAAGCGTTATTCGAATTAATCGTTGAGAAGTTTAAAGTTGTTCGTGAAAAATACGAGTATTACATGAACAACTTAGAAGAAGTTGATGCTTTACTTTTCAAAGGTGCTGAAAAAGCTTCTGTAGTTGCTACAGGAACTTTAAATAAAGTACGTGAGAAATTAGGTTATAACACTACAAAATAAACCAAAAAGAGCTACTGAATCAGTAGCTCTTTTTTATTGTATCACTTCGAAGTACTTACCCGGCAATGGCCGAACGGCTCCTTTTAATTCTAAATGAAGTAAGGCTGAACTGACCTTGTATATTGGCATTTCACAGCTTAAAGCAATTAAATCTAACAGCTCTCTTTCACAGCCTATTAAAAAGTCGTAAATCTTTTGTTCATCTTCTGTCAAGTCTAAGAACAGTTGGGGTTGAATAACCTTTGGTTTCTTATTGACTTGATCCCAATTAAGCGTTTGTACTATGTCATTTGCACAATTTAATAGCTGAGCTCTATTGGTTCGAATAACTTGATTACATCCTTGACTCATCAAATCTGTCGTACGTCCAGGCACTGCAAATACATCTCTATTATAATCGTTGGCAAAGGTTACAGTACTCATAGACCCACCCTTAATTGCACTCTCCACAACAATAACAGCTTGAGACATTCCTGCCACAATGCGATTTCGCTGTATGAAGTTCTCTCTATCAATTCG